>NZ_JBFUKU010000012.1:0-53144 GCF_056400685.1 Pseudomonas sp. P5_A12
GTCCCAGGCCATAGGCATGCGCCCGCTGGTCCCTAGTCCGACCAGCACGATCATTGTCACTGAGTACAACCGTTCGGTGCAGGCGTTTCTGGTCGGGGGGGTGGACCGCATCGTCAACATGAACTGGGAAGCCATTCTGCCGCCGCCGACCAGCGCCGGTCGTCAGCATTACCTCACGGCGATCAGCAAGGTCGATGACCAGTTGGTGGAAATCATYGATGTCGAGAAAGTCCTGGCCGAAATCGTGCCGTACAGCGCCAAAGTCTCCCGCGAAAAACTCGACGACCCCATACTGCAACGCGCCCGGGGCCGGGAAGTGCTGCTGGTCGACGACTCCAGCGTCGCCTTGTCGCAATTGCGAGACACCCTGGGTCAACTGGGCGTGAAAATGCACATTGCCAGCGACGGCCTGAAGGCGCTGAACATGCTCAAGGCCTGGGCGGATACAGGTGTGTCCATGACCGACAAACTGCTGATGGTGTTCACCGACGCAGAAATGCCGGAAATGGATGGCTATCGACTGACCACCGAAATCCGTAATGACCCGCGTTTGCGTGGACTTTACGTGGTCCTGCACACCTCGCTGTCGGGCAGCTTCAACGACTCGATGGTGAGGAAAGTCGGCTGCGACAACTTCCTGTCAAAATTCCAGCCCGACAAACTCGTCGACGTGGTGCGCCAGCGCCTGATGCTCGACGAAGTGCCAGCCTGATCACGGTGCGGCAGGCTGGCAGTCATGTCAGCCTTTGATTCGTTGATCAAGCTCGTATAGGGTGGCCTTTTTTGCCCACCAGGGAGCTGGCCATGCTGCGTCTGAGCGCGCTTTATCGTTATCCGTTGAAATCCGGCAAGGGCGAGACCTTGCAGCAAGTCGGGCTCGACAAGCTGGGTGTGGACGGTGATCGACGCTGGATGCTGGTGGACGAGGCCAGCGGGCGCTTTCTGACCCAGCGCGCGGTGGCGTCAATGAGCCAGTTGTCGGCGTTGTGGAATGCCAAAGGCGGCTTGACCCTGAGTGCCCCGGGCCGCTCGCCGATCGATATCGCCTTGCCTGCCAGCGACGCTGAACTACGTGGCGTGACCATCTGGCGCGACACCTTGCGGGTGCCGGATGCCGGTGACGAGGCGGGTGCCTGGGTCAGCGCCTTCATTGGCAAACCGACTCGCCTGGTGCAGGTTCCCGTTGATCGTGCGCGCACCACAGAGGCCGGTTTCGGCAAGGACGATGATCAGGTGGCGTTCGCCGATGGTTTCCCGTTATTGCTGATCGGACAGGCGTCCCTGGAGGACTTGTCGCAAAAGGTCGGGCGCTCCCTGGAAATGCTGCGCTTTCGACCGAACCTGGTGGTGGAGGGCAGCGAAGCCTACGCCGAAGATGGTTGGAAGCGCATCCGCATCGGCGATGTCGAGTTCCGGGTGGTCAAGCCCTGTTCACGCTGCATTCTGACCACCATCGACCCGCAAACCGGTTTACGCAGCGATGACCGCGAACCGTTGGCCACGTTGCAGAAATACCGCTCCGAGGCCGATGGCGCGATGTTCGGCCAGAACCTGGTCAACGACAGCAACGGTCGTCTCGAAGTCGGGATGCCAGTGACGATTCTCGAATAAAAGCCCGTTGAATGAAAAATGCCCGTGTCCTGCGACACGGGCATTTTTTTTCGCTGTGAACCCTCGGGTTTAGCCGCGGTATTCACACAGGTAAGCGGTGTCGACGGCCACTTTCAGCTGGAACTTGCTGTTGGCAGGCACGTTGAACTGGCTGCCGGCAGCGAAAGTTTCCCAGCCGTCGCTGTCAGGCAGCTTGACGGTCAGGGCGCCGCTGACCACGTGCATGATTTCACGCTGGCTGGTGCCGAATTCGTATTCGCCCGCAGCCATGACGCCGATGGTCGCAGGACCTTCAGCGGTGCCAAAGGCGATCGACTTGACGGTGCCGTCGAAGTACTCGTTGACTTTAAACATGGGCGATTCCTCGGAAAGGGCTAAAAAGGCCGGCCAGTATGCACAAGGCCTTGTGCGCCGTCACCTCTCTAGACGGGGAGAATCAGCGGCAACAAGCGCGCGGTATTGCGCGCATCCTCCAGCGCGCGGTGTTGCTGCCCGGTGAACTGCATGCCCGCCAGTTGCAAGGCGCCATTGAGCCCCAGCGGACGCTCCAGCCGTCTGGCCTTGGCAAAGCGCTGCTTGAGGTTCATGTGCGGCACTCGGCTGAGGGCGCTGTCGAGTTGCAGGCACTCCCATTCCTGGACCAACTGTTTGCGGTCGTAGTCCCCCCAGCTCGCCCAACCTTCCAGTCGTGAATGATGGTGTCCCAGCCAGCGCTCGAATGAAGGCCAAACCTCGGTCAAAGGTTGCGCGGTATCGATATTGCCTTGGGTTATGTGCGTCAGCTCCCGGCAAAACGGTGTAAGCAAGGGCCGACGCAACGGCCGCACGAAACGCTGGAAGTGGTCCAGTTCGCGACCTTTGCGGTCCACCAGGGTGGCACCGATTTCAATGATTTCCATTTCCGTAACTGGCCAGCCACCCTCATCCGTGGTGGCTTCCAGATCTATCACCAGCCAGTGAGGCATTGCAGGGTTCCTGGTATCCGCGTCCTGATAGGGCATGAGCGTAGCCAAACCCGACGGATCCGCCTAGCGGCTTATTCGACCTCCAACAAAATCTGACGATTTTTAACCTGATCGCCGACCTGCACCTGCAAACGTTTAAGCACCCCGTCGATACCCGATTTGAGCGGGTGTTCCATTTTCATGGCTTCGAGCACCACCAACAGCTGGCCTTTACTGACCGGGCTGCCCTCGGTGACCAGCACGTCGACGATGGCACCGTCCATGGGCGCCTTGAGTGTGCCGGTACTGACGCTGGCTTGGCTGCTGACCAGCGCCCGGGTCCGGTCCAGCAGTTTCAAACTGCCGGGGCGGGTGAACAACCAGAGGTGCCCGGCCTCGAGGCGATAGGCATGACGCTGGTGAATACCGTCGATCTCCAGCCTTGCCCCGCGCCCGTCGCAGCGGATGATCTTCAATTCCAGAAACTGCTCGGCCACTCGAATCCGAAATGACCCATCAGGCGAGGCATTCAGCTCCACCGGCCAGTCCTGTTCATTCAAACCGATGCGATAGTGCAAGGGCACGCTGGCATTGTTGCGCCAGCCGGCCAGTGGTGCCGGGTGAGTCTGTGCCGACGCTTGATAGAACAGCACCGCGGCGATGGCCAATTCTGCAGCGCTCGGGACATGGGCCCGCAAACACGGATCGTCAGCGAAGCAGGTCGGGATGAACCCGGTGCTGAACTCGCCGCTGATGAACTGCGGGTGTTGTAGCAGACTGGCGAGCAAGCGCTGATTGCTCTGCACGCCCAGCAGCACGCTGTCCTGCACCGCCCGCAGCAACTTGCGCCGGGCTTCTTCGCGGGTTGCGCCGTGGGCGATGATCTTGCCCAGCATCGGGTCATAGAACGGGCTGATGTCCTGGCCTTCAATCAGGCCATGATCGATTCGTACGCCGCCCGGCAACGCCGGTTCCCAAGCCGTGACTTGACCGGTCTGGGGTAGAAAGTCGTGAGTCGGGTCTTCGGCGTACAGACGCACTTCCATGGCATGGCCGTTGAGCTGTACTTGCTCCTGCCGCAACGGCAGCGGCTGCCCTTCGGCAACGAGGAGTTGCCAGGCCACCAGGTCCAGCCCGGTGATCAGTTCGGTCACCGGGTGTTCCACTTGCAGCCGGGTGTTCATCTCCAGAAAGTAGAATTGCCCGCGCGCATCCAGCAGAAACTCCACCGTGCCCGCGCCGACGTAATTCACTGCCCGACCCGCCTTGAGCGCGGCCTCGCCCATGGCTTGACGCAGCTCGTGGGTCATCACTGGGCAGGGCGCTTCTTCGATGACTTTTTGATGGCGCCGCTGGATCGAACAGTCGCGTTCGCCGAGGTAGATCAGGTTGCCGTGCTGATCGCCAAACAGCTGTATCTCGACGTGGCGTGGGTCGATCAAAGCTTGTTCGAGGATCAGTTCATCGCTGCCAAAACCGTGCTGCGCTTCGGAGCGTGCAGTACGCAGTTGTTCAAGCAACTCGCTGGCGTCCTGCACCAGGCGCATGCCACGTCCGCCACCCCCTGCGCTGGCCTTGATCATCAGTGGGTAACCGATGCGTTCGGCTTCGCGGCTCAGGGTTGCGTCGTCCTGTTCGGCGCCTTGATAGCCTTTAACACACGGCACGCCAGCGTCGATCATGGCGATTTTCGACAGGCGCTTGCTGCCCATCAGCTCAATGGCTTCGGGGCTGGGGCCGATGAAGGTGATGCCAGCGTCACGGCAGGCAAGGGCGAAGTGGGTGTTTTCCGAGAGGAAGCCGTAGCCGGGGTGGATCGCATCAGCGCCGGTGCGCCGGGCGGCATCGATGATCGCCGGGATGTTCAGATAAGACTGCTGCACCGGGGCCGGGCCGATGTTGACGGCTTCGTCGGCCATTTGCACGTGCAGGGCGTCGGCGTCGGCATCGCTGAAGACGGCGACGGTGCGATAGCCCAGCGCCTGGGCGGTGCGCTGGAGGCGGCAGGCGATTTCACCGCGATTGGCGATCAGGATTTTGCTGAGTCCGGGCATGGGTTCTTCCCTTGAAATTTGCGGTGAATGTGATGGCCTCATCGCGGGCAAGCCCGGCTCCCACAGGGGATCTTCAGCGAACACAGATCCAATGTGGGAGCGAGCCTGCTCGCGAAGCTTTTTAAGTGGCCCACCCCGGTTTACGCTTTTGCACAAAAGCCATGGTCCCTTCGACTCCTTCAGCCCCCGTCACCGCTTCGCTAAACCACTGAGCCGCGTCATCCAGCAACGCATCCGACGGCTGCCCGGCACTCGCCAGCAGAAGTTTTTTGGTCGTCGCATTAGCACCCGGTGCGCAACACAGCACATGGGCGAGGATTTCATCGAGGCGCTCGGCCAGTGCTTGCGCGTCATGCTCGACAAAATGTACCAGGCCCATCCGCCGCGCCTGTGTACCGTCGAAACGCGCGGCGGTCAGCGCCAGGCGCCGGGCTTGGGTCAGGCCAATACGCTGGACCACAAAGGGCGCTATTTGCGCGGGCAGCAATCCGAGGCTGGTTTCCGGCAAACCGAACTGCGCCAAGTGATCGGCCAAGGCGACGTCGCTGACGCAGGCCAGCCCCAGACCGCCGCCCAACACCGCGCCTTGCAGTACCGTGATCACGACTTGTGGCGCGTGTTGCACCTCTTGCAGCAACGCGCCGAATGCCCGATTCAACTCCCGATAGGCGCTCGGGCCTTGGGCGCGTGCATTGGCCATGTCCTTGATGTCGCCGCCGGCACAGAAATGCCCGCCGGCACCGCCGATCACCAATGCCCGAACTGCTCGATCATCACGCACCGCCGCGAATACCGCGCGCAGTTCGGCGACCATTTGCAGGCTCATTGCATTGCGGCTTTGCGGGCGATTGAGGGTGATGTGCAGCACACCGTTATGTGCCTCCAACAGCAACGTCTGGCAATCGGGCAGGGTGCTCATTTCTTTTTCCCCGGCAGGATCCCCATGAGTTTGCAGATGATCCCCAGCATGATTTCGTCGGCGCCGCCGCCAATCGACACCAGCCGCACGTCGCGGTAAGCGCGAGCGACCGGGTTGTCCCACATGAAACCCATGCCGCCCCAATATTGCAGGCAGCTGTCGCTGACTTCACGGCCCAGGCGCCCGGCCTTGAGTTTGGCCATGGAAGCCAGGCGGGTGACGTCCCGGCCTTTGATGTATTGCTCGGTGGCTTGGTAGACCAACGCCCGCAGGCATTCAATTTCGGTTTGCAGCTCCGCCAGACGGAAGTGGATCACCTGGTTGTCGATCAGCGCATTGCCGAAAGTTTTACGTTCCTTGCAGTACTCGATGGTGCTGTCGACGCAGTACTCCAGGCCCTTGATCATGTTCGCCGCACCGAACAGGCGTTCCTCCTGGAATTGCAGCATTTGCATCATGAACCCGGCGCCTTCATGGCCGATGCGGTTGCGTTGCGGCACACGCACGTTGTCGAAAAACACCTGGGCGGTTTCCGAGCTGCGCATGCCGAGCTTGTCCAGGTGCGAACTGAGGCTGATGCCTGGCGTGTTCATCGGCACCATGATCAGCGACTTGTTGATGTGCGGTTTGTCGTCCGATGTGTTGGCCAGCAGGCAGATGAAGTCGGCGCAGGGCGAGTTGGTGATCCACATCTTGCTGCCGTTGATCACGTAGTCGTCGCCGTCCTTGCGGGCGGTGGTTTTCAGCCCGGCAACGTCGGAGCCGGCGCCGACTTCGGAGACGCCGATGCAACCGACCTGTTCGCCGGTGATGGCCGGGCGCAGAAACTCATCACGCAATTCATCGGAACCGAACCGCGCCAGCGCCGGGGTGCACATGTCGGTCTGCACGCCGATGGACATCGGAATGCCGCCGCAATGAATGGTGCCGAACTCTTCGGCCGCGACGATCGAATAGCTGTAGTCGAGCCCCATGCCGCCGAATTTTTCCGGTTTTGATATGCCCAAGAGGCCGAGGTCACCGGCCTTGCGAAAGATCTCGTGGATCGGAAAACGGCCGGCCTTTTCCCATTCTTCGACGTGCGGGTTGATCTCGTGATCGACGAATTGGCGGACGGTACGACGCAGTGCTTCGTGTTCCTGGGTGAAGATCATTTTTATTGTTCTCCTTGATCGTTGCCACGCTCTGCGTGGGAATGCAGCCTTGGACGCTCTGCGTCATCAAAATCGCGCGACACCAAAACTGTTGGTTTGCAGCGGCCGCACCTCGGCCTCGTGACAGATATCCAGCAAGTAACCGAGCAATGTCCGGGTGTCCCGTGGATCGATCAGCCCGTCGTCCCACAGATTGGCACTGCCGTAGAGGGCGGTGGACTGACTGTCGAGTTTCTGCGCGGTGACCTGTTCGAGCATGTCGAGCATTTTCGGGTCCGGCACCAGACCGTCCTTGAGCTGCTTGGCTTCGGTGACGATACGCAGCACCTTACCGGCCTGGGCACCGCCCATCACCGCGGTGCGACTGTTGGGCCAGGCGAAGATGAAGCGCGGGTCGAGGCCGCGACCGCACATGGCGTAGTTGCCAGCGCCATAGGAGCCGCCGACGACAATCGTCAGTTTCGGCACCCGCGCGTTTGCTACCGCTTGAATCATCTTGGCGCCGTGCTTGATCACGCCTTGTTGTTCCGATTCGGTACCGACCATGAACCCGGTGGTGTTGTGGAAAAACAGCAGCGGCGTCTGGCTCTGGTCGCAGAGCTGGATGAACTGCGCGGCCTTGCTGGCGCCCTTGGGCGTGATCGGGCCATTGTTGCCGATGAAGCCGCAGGCACGGCCCTGGATTTTCAGTTGGCCGCAGACAGTCTGCTGATCGAACTCGCCTTTGAATTCAAGGAAATTCGAGCCGTCGGCGATCCGGGCAATGATGTCGCGTACGTCATAGGGTTTTTTCGGGTCATCCGGGATCAGGCCCAGCAGCTCGTCGATGGGGTAGAGCGGTTCTTCCCAGCGACGTTCGGGGCGCCAGGGCAATTGATCGTTCCACGGCAGCAGGCTGACGATTTCGCGCACCTGGCGTACGCCGTCGGCATCGTTCTCGGCCAAGTACTCGGCGGTGCCGGCGGTTTGCGCGTGCATCTCGGCGCCGCCCAGTTCTTCGTCGGTGGCGACTTCACCGGTTGCCGCTTTGAGCAGTGGCGGGCCGGCGAGAAACAGCTTGGCCTTGCCACGCACGACCACCACGTAATCCGACAGTCCCGGCTGATAAGCGCCGCCCGCGGTGGCCGAGCCATGCACTACCGTAATTTGTGGCAGACCCATGGCCGACATCCGCGCCTGATTGGCAAAGCTGCGCGCGCCTTCGACGAAAATGTCCGCGGCGTAATTCAGGTTGGCGCCGCCGCTTTCGGCGAGGGTGATCACCGGCAGTTTGTTCTCCATGGCGATCTGTTGCAGGCGCAGGGACTTTTTCAAACCGCTGGGGGAAATGGTGCCGCCCTTGATCGCGCTGTTGTTCGCCACCACCAGCACCCGTACGCCGGACACGTAACCGATCCCGGCGATTAAACCGCCCCCGGCCGCGCTGCCGTCCTTGTCGTCATGCAGCTTGTAGCCGGCCAGGCTCGCCAGTTCGAGGAACGGCGCGCCGGGGTCGAGCAGCAGGTTGAGGCGCTCGCGTGGCAGCAGTTGCCCGCGCTTGTCGAATTTTGGCTTGGCTTCGGCCGCCTTGTTCAACAGGTTTTGTTCGAGTTGGCGAACGTGTTCGATCACGGCCAGCATCGCTGCGCGGTTCTGGGCGAACTGCGCGCTGAACGGGTCCACTTGCGACTGAATCACCGGCATGGCTTATTCCTTGTCCTGGAGCACGTCAGGTAAATAGGCCCGGTGAAAACCGTTATACGACTCACTGTTCGTAGCCTTGTGAATCGGCCACGCCCGCCCGCCGAGGCTGGCGGCGCCGTCAATGCGCAAAGTGCTGCCGCTGACAAACGCCGCTGCCGGGCTGAGCAGGAACACAATCGCCGCGCTGACTTCCGATTCGGTGCCGATGCGTTTGAGCGGCACGTGTTCGCGCAAGGTTGGAATTACCGCTTTGAAGGCACCTTCGTAAGTGTCCATGCCGCTGGACGCGACCCAGCCTGGCGCCACCGCATTGACCCGCACCCCGGCGTAACCCCATTCGAAAGCGGCAGTCTTGGTCAGGTTATCCATGCCCGAGCGCGCCGCGCCGGAATGCCCCATGCCGGGCATGCCGCCCCACATGTCGGCGAGCATATTGACGATGGCGCCGCCATGCTTGTTCATGGATTGATTGAACACTTCCCGGGCCATCAGGAAACCGCCCACTAGATTGGTACGCACGACGGTTTCGAACCCTTTCTGATTGATCGAGGCCAGCGGTGCAGGAAATTGACCGCCGGCATTGTTGACCAGCCCGTGTATCGGCCCGTGTTTGCGAATCAACTCGCTGACCATGTGCTTGACCGCTTCTTCCTCGCGAATATCGCAGACCGCCCAATCGGCTTTGCCACCGTCTTCGGCAATCTCGACAGCGACGCTTTTCAACTTGTCGGCCTTGCGCCCGACCAACAGCACATGCGCGCCGAGGGCCGCCAGTTCATGGGCGGTGCAGCGGCCGATGCCACTGCCGCCACCGGTGACAATGATGGTTTGGCCTRCAAACAAATCGGCTTTGAAAATCGAATCGTAAGCCATGGCGACAGTCCTCTAGTTGACTTGGTCGGCGATGCGCTGAGGCACCGGAATCTGGATCTCCAGCAGCTGCTGGGCGAAGGCTTTGCCTTGCGGGTCGATCCGCAGGCTGGCCACGCCACCGCCGCCGAGGGCGTTTTCCAGTAGAAAATTAAGGCTCTGGGTGCCGGGCAGATACCAGCGTCCGACACGTCCGTGAACGGGATCGAGGACGTGGCTCATCCAGTCGACAATGACCTCCGGCGTCAGCGCTTCGGCGATCCACGGCAGGTACTCCGGCTCACGGGCCATGACCCCGATATTGCTGTGATTGCCTTTGTCGCCAGAGCGGGCGACCGCGAGTTTGATCAGGGCCACGCTGGCGTCGGCGCGGTCTTTGGGCTGCGGTGGATCGAACGGGACAGGCAAGTCATCCGGGTCGAGCACATCGACGGCGGGGAGGGCGCAGGGGTGGCGCTGGCTGTTGAAATCAATGTCCAGCGTGCAGGCGGTTTTGTCGATAAGGAAGGAGAACAGCCGGATCAGCGGATACACCGTCGGCCGTCCGCCGACAATCCCGGTCAACCCCGGCGCCATGCCCGTTGCGGCCTGGGCGATTTCCCGGGAGAACACGATCAAGGCTTGTTTGCTCGGGTGGCGCACGGCGAGTTTGATCACCACTTCGCGGCTGTCCTGGCGTTGGCCGTGGGGGCCATACGTGGCCTCGCTACCGAGCAATTCAATGTTCACTTCACTGTAGGGCGCCCAGCCGCGCTGGCTGAAGATCTCCGAGGTCTTGTTGATGATCGCTTCGCTGACCCGCCGCGCCTTGTCGACGGCATCGATGCCCGCGATCAGGCAACTGGCGGTGCAGCGAAAACCGTCCAGATATGTCGCGCTGACTTTGTATTGACCTGTCGGCGGCAGGCCCTTGGCACCGTGCACCTGAACCGCGTTCTTGCCTTGTTGCTGAAGTTTGACTTGAGTGAAATCGCAGACCACATCGGGCAGCAGGTAAGCCCGCGGGTCGCCGATTTCATACAACATCTGCTCGCCGACGGTCAGGGGCGTGACCAGGCCGCCGGAGCCTTCAGGTTTGCTGACGATGAACTGGCTGTCGGCGCTGACCTCGACGATGGGGAAACCGATGTGTTCGTAATCGGGCACCTGGCGCCAGTCGGTGAAATTGCCGCCGGTGCATTGAGCGCCGCATTCGATGATGTGGCCGGCCAGCGCGGCCTGTGCCAGTTTGTCGTAATCGTGCCAGGACCAGCCGAATTCATGCACCAGCGCCGCGCTGACCACGGCGCTGTCGACCACGCGCCCGGTGATGACGATGTCCGCACCCAGCCGAAGCGCTTCGACGATGCCGGGTGCGCCAAGGTAGGCGTTGGTCGAAACACACATAGGTGGCAAGGGGGCGCCGCTGAACATTTCATGAATAGCGCTGCTGCTCAGCTGTTTGAACTGCGGTTGCAGGTCATCACCCAGCACCACCGCGATTTTCAGCGCCACTGCGGCCTTGTCGCAGGCCGATTGCAGCGCGGCGGCGCAGGCCAATGGGTTGACGCCTCCGGCGTTGCTGATGACGCGGATCTTCTGTTCAGCGAGTTGCCCCAACAATGGGCTGAGGACTTCGATGAAGTCGCCCGCATAGCCGGCCTGTGGGTCTTTCATCCTTGCGCCGGCCATGATCGACATGGTGATTTCGGCCAGATAGTCGAAGACCAGGTAATTCAGACGCCCACCTTCCACCAGTTGCGCGGCGGCGGTCGAGGTGTCACCCCAGAAGGCGCTGGCGCAGCCGATGCGAATCGTTTTAGGCACAGTCAACTGCATAGCCACCTCCCAGTGAAGTGAATCGAGACTACCAAGCAAGCGCTTGGTTTGTAAATGCCTGGAATATCTTATGGCCGAGCGCTTGCTAGGTGGCCGTCGCCAGCTTAAATTGCCCGCGCAACCCCGCAGTTTCAGCGGCGAGCGGCGTATTGGATTGATCGACTGTAGGAGAGAACGGGTGGACGAGCAAAAAGCCCTGAGGGTCATGCGCGAATTGGTCGACAACGGCCAATTGACCGACCCGGACAGCGCCCGCGGCAAATTGCTGCAAGTGGCGGCTCACCTGTTCCGTAACAAAGGTTATGAACGCACCACCGTGCGCGATCTGGCGGGTGCCGTGGGCATTCAGTCAGGCAGCATTTTTCATCACTTCAAGAGCAAGGATGAAATCCTGCGCGCGGTGATGGAAGAGACGATCCGCTACAACATGGCATTGATGCGTGCAGCCCTCGCCGAGGCCAACACTGTGCGCGAACGAGTGCTGGCGCTGATTCGCTGCGAATTGCAGTCGATCATGGGGGGCCGCGGCGAAGCCATGGCGGTGCTGGTCTATGAATGGCGCTCGTTGTCCGAGGATGGGCAGGCGCAGGTGTTGGCCTTGCGTGACATTTATGAAGACATCTGGCTGCAGGTGTTGGGTGAAGCCAAAGAAGCGGGTTTTATTCGCGGCGATGTGTTCATCACGCGTCGTTTCCTGACGGGCGCGTTGTCCTGGACCACCACCTGGTTTCGCGCGGACGGCAGCATGAACCTCGATCAATTGGCCGATGAAGCCTTGATTCTCGTACTGGAAGAAAAGCAGTAGGGTTGTGCCGGTCAAAGGGAGCTGGCCAAGTGGCCGAAACCGCCTAACTTGATTGCATTGATGCGTACTTTTCAGGGAGTGGGTTGTTTTGATGTCTTCGCCAATCAGGACGGCTTCGCGGCTATTGCTGGCATCGCTCACGACGCTATGGGTATTGCCGTCCCACGCTGCGCAAACGGTACGGGTGGGCGCCGCCCATTTTCCGCCCTATACCATCCGCCCTGAATCCGGTGTCGACACCGGCCTGCTACCACAATTGATCGAAGATTTGAATCACCTGCAAAGCGACTTTCAGTTTGTCCTGGTGCCCACCTCCATTCCCCGACGCTTTGGTGATCTCAAGCAAGGCCGGATCGACATGGCGATTTTCGAGAACCCGGACTGGGGCTGGAAAGACATCCCGCATATCACTGTCGACATGGGCCTGGAAGACGCCGAGATCTTTGTCGCGCAGCAGTTGCCGGACCGCCAGCAAAACTACTTTGCGCAACTCACGGGTAAGCGGCTGGCCCTGTTCAGTGGCTATCACTACGAATTTGCCAACTTCAATGCCGATTCGAAATTCCTTGCGCAAAACTACAACGCTACGCTGACCTATTCCCATGACAGCAACTTGCTGATGGTGTTGCGCGGTCGGGCCGACATTGCCCTGGTGACCCGCTCCTACCTGAGCGATTACCTGCTGCGTAATGAGAAAGTCGGTGATCAGATGCTGGTGTCACAGCGCATCGATCAGGTCTATCGTCACCATGCCATTCTCAGTCCCGCCGCACCCATCAGTGGTGAGGCGTTTGGCAAGTTGCTGCAAGWATTACGGGATAACGGGCAGATGCTGAAGATTTTCGAACCGTACAAAATTGCCGTGGTGCCGGTGCCGAAGGTTTGACTGGTACAGCATGGCGGGAAAAGCGTTGTGGTATTCCGTTTGTCAGAAACCATGTATTTGGTTGGACCTACTGTCAAATTTGACAGTAGACGGTGGGGTTTTGACCGCGTTTAGATGACTTTCCGGTATTAGACCCATAACTGGGCGTGATACTTATCCAGAAAGGACTTCTTCCATGTCAGATTCAGTATTGGTCTCTCTTTGCTGCGTACCGTCTCCCGACGTGACGCAAGCTGTTGATAAAGTACTTTCCTTGCAAAGGCCAGATGGTTCATCGGGTGTCACCGTCCAAGTGAAGCGCTTTCCATTCATGTCGGTTGGCCAACAAACGACGTTGCATGTCTGCGGCCAGGGCGAGGACGGAAAACCGAAGATGCTTCGCGTAGTCAACGCGGAGCCTTTAACACAACAGGAAGTCGATGAAGGTTGGTTCAGAAACATCGCCTGGGACTATTTCCTTGGCCTGAAAGATCTGAGTCATGTTGTATTTGTTTTTCAGGCCGCCCTGGATGGATGTAGCTGTGCTTGCCCGGTGCTGTTCCCGCCATTGAGTCTTGAGGTGCGTAAGCCTTATGAGGATGAAACGACATTTTCAGAAAGTGATGGCACTGATGACTGGAATGGCTGGATGAGGGGCGAGGCAGCTTCTGATCCGAGGGATCTCACTCTCCTCAAGGATGGGGAAACTCACCTCTTGCTTAACCGCACCTACACCAATAACTCTGCCGGCATTGTGTTGAAAAAGAGTTATGAGGATCTGGTGGCAGGCAGACTTTATGAGTTCGGAGTGACGGTGCGCAGATCGGGCACCGGAGGTGCACTACCGAAACTCTCTCTCGATTCTGAATCGCAGAACGTTGTGGTAGCGACAGACATTTCAACCACGACCGATATTGAAATTAAAGGTGCTTTTACCGCGGACTCGTCTCTGATGGAGTTGCGGATTGTTAGCCATGTCGCCACTGGCGGCGGTAATGATTATGCCTTCCACAATATTTGGGTCAGGTCGCTCTAAGGTTTACGCTAATCACAGCTAAATTTCCGGGTCGGACTCACGTCCCTCAATGAATAGTCAACGATATCGTGAGCCCGACCTATGCCCAATCTGAATGACCTGACTGCCCTGGTGTTGCCTTTCGAAGGACCGCTTGTAGCGGATGAAACCGAAAACCGGCTGCACTTCAGCCTGCGAGGGCAGCCACTGATTCAGCTGCACCTGAGTCGTGAGTCCGAGTTACAGGTGCAGGTAGAAAAACATTTTGGCCATCCCGTCGGACAGGCCATTCAATCGGCGTGTTATTGGCTGTTTGCCCGTGATCCAGCCTGTCAGCGCCTGACCTGGCAGCTCGATGAAACGCCCATCCAGGCCCTGCTCAGCGGCTTGCTGATTCCCGGCGAAGTGGTTGGCCAATATCACTGCTTGCGCACACTGTTCTGGCAATTGCCGCAGCCATGGCTGGTCAAGGGACCGACGCCCAGTTACCCACAACATCCGGTCATCAGCGATAGCAAGCGCCATCCGCTGCGTCCATTGAAGCCGTGCGRTGAAGTCTATCGGCGCTTTGATGCGCGCCTCGGTGCCTGGATTTCCCTGCGCACGGTGGACATTGAACAGGACCTGGAGCGTTTCAATCGCTGGCAGAACAACCCGCGCGTAGCGAGTTTCTGGCAGGAGGAGGGCAGCCTCGAACAACATCGCCAATACCTGAGCAAACTGGCGGCGGACCCGCACACGGTGACCTTGATTGGCTGTTTCGATGATCAGCCGTTTGCCTATTTTGAAGCGTATTGGGCCAAGGAAGATCGCATCGCGCCGTTCTATGACGCTGGCGATTATGACCGTGGTATTCACATGCTGGTGGGTGAAGAAAACCACCGGGGGCCACGCAAAGTCGCGAGCTGGTTATCGGCGCTGGTGCATTACCTGTTTCTCGACGATCCGCGTACCCAGCGGGTGGTGGCCGAGCCTCGGGCCGACAACGCCAGGATGATCGGGCACATGCAGGGGCAGGGCTTTTACTGCGAGAAGGAGTTCGACTTTCCGCACAAGCGCGCGGCGTTGATGGTGTTGGGGCGGGAGCGGTTTTTTGATCGGTGTTCGTTGGCTTGATGCTTAAGGCTCAAGATCTATAGGGGGCTTGAGTCCGCCTTCGCGAGCAGGCTCGCTCCCACAGTAGATCTCCAGTGCTCACACATCGCTTGTTCACCGCAGATCCAATGTKGGAGCGAGCCTGCTCGCGAATGGGGCGACGCCGATTTCAGATTTAGCGACGAGCAAAGGTATCCGCACGACTCCCCGATACCTTGCGGCAGTGCACCAGCGCATCGCGAATCATGAAGTTCACCAGGGTCGGCGATACACCGAGTTCCTTGGCAATGTCCTTCTGCGGCACCCCGTGCAGGCGGTACATCTCAAAGGCGTAGCGGGTACGGCTCGGCAGCTCCGTCAGTGCATCGGCAATGTGCTCAAGGGTCGAGAAATTGATGTGCGAGGTCTCGGGGGAGGCACCTTGAATCACCACGTTCAGACCTTCCTCTTCAGGGCCGGAATACTTTTGTTCCAGCGCCTGCTTGCGGTAGTGGTCGATCGCCAGGTTGCGCACGATCTGGAACAGATAGCTGAGCTGAGCCTTGAAGGACGATGTGATCGCCGGTGCTGATTGCAGCCGGAAAAACGCATCCTGCACCACGTCTTCAGCGCGTGACCTGCACCCGGTGATACGGGCTGCAATTTTGACCAGGATCAGTCGATTGTCGACGAAGGCTTGAAGTAGCGGTGAATCGCACCTGCTTGTGGATACTGGTTCCATCATGGAAATCACCCTGCTGCAAAAAGGTTGGCGGGACGACTCGCAACCTGCTTCGCCCTGCGCGTCGAGCGACAAATTAGGTTGAATGATAATGATTGTCAATTGAGAAAGAGAATTAATGCGCCCGTGTGGTGCAAAGTGCGAACTGCCGCACGCCGATGCCCTTGCATGCAGTAATCATCCCCGCTGGCTATCCGGCCTGCCGACTAATTATTTCAAGACGTCATCCGTTCCCATTGGTGTAAGGCGCAGGGTCAATCCCGGCCAAACCCGCATTCCCATTGCCTTGCGCGGTCGGCAAAGACCGCGTCGTGCGCGCCTTCCCATGGGCGTGCTGTCAGAAAACCGATTCCACTTGCAAGCCGAAATCAGGCAGGAAACCTCATGACCGACGCGTTCGAACTCCCAAGCACTCTGGTCCAAGCCCTCCAGCGCCGCGCGGCCCTGACGCCGGATCGGGTGGCCTTGCGTTTTCTCGCCGACAGCCCGGACCAGGCGGTGGTACTCAGCTATCGCGAGCTGGACCAGCGCGCGCGAACCATTGCCGGAGCGTTGCAGGCCCAGACCGAATTTGGCGATCGCGCGGTACTGCTGTTTCCCAGTGGCCCGGATTACGTCGCCGCGTTTTTTGGCTGTTTGTATGCGGGGGTGATCGCGGTTCCGGCCTATCCGCCGGAGTCGGCCAAACGTCACCACCAGGCGCGTCTGCTGTCGATCATCAGCGATGCCGAGCCGCGCGTGCTGCTGACCAGCGCCGATCTGCGCGACGCATTGCAGCAGATCGAAGACGCGCCGTTGTTGCTATGCGTCGACACCCTCGAGGCTGAAAGGGCGAACCGCTGGATCGAGCCGAACCTCCAAGACGACCACATTGCCTTCCTGCAATACACTTCCGGTTCCACCGCGTTGCCCAAAGGTGTGCAAGTCAGCCACGGCAACCTCGTGGCTAATGAACTGTTGATTCGCCACGGCTTTGGCATCGATCTAAACCCTGATGACGTGATCGTCAGCTGGCTGCCGCTGTACCACGACATGGGGTTGATCGGTGGTCTGTTGCAACCGATTTTCAGCGGCGTGCCGTGCGTGTTGATGTCCCCGGCGTACTTCCTCGGTCGACCGTTGCGTTGGCTGGAGGCAATCAATGAATACGGCGGCACCATCAGCGGCGGGCCGGATTTTGCCTATCGGCTGTGCAGCGAACGCGTCAGCGAATCGGCCGTGGAGCGCCTCGACCTGAGTGGCTGGCGAGTGGCGTATTCTGGTTCCGAACCGATTCGCCTCGACACCCTGGAACGCTTCGCCGAGAAATTCGCTCCGTGCGCTTTTACTCCGGACAGTTTCATGGCGTCTTACGGGCTGGCCGAAGCAACGTTGTTCGTTGCCGGCAGCCCTCGGGGGCAGGGCATTGGCAATCTGCGCGTGGACGATCAAGCCTTGGCACAAAACCGCGCTGAGCCGGGCGAGGGCCGCGCGGTCATGAGTTGTGGCATCAGCCAGCCGGATCACGCTGTGCTGATTGTCGATCCGGTCGCACACACTGAGCGGGTCGACAATACCGTTGGCGAAGTCTGGGCCAGTGGGCCGAGCATCGCCCTCGGCTATTGGCGCAACCCCGAGGCCAGCGCCAAGGCTTTCGTCCAGTACGAGGGCCAGACCTGGCTGCGCACCGGCGACCTGGGCTTTATGCGCGACGGTGAACTGTTCATCACCGGGCGCCTGAAAGACATGCTGATCGTTCGCGGACACAACCTTTATCCGCAGGACATCGAGCAGACCATCGAGCGTGAAGTGGACGTGGTGCGCAAAGGTCGTGTCGCCGTTTTCGCAGTGCACAGCGACGGCCAGGAAGGCATTGGCATCGCCGCCGAAATCAGCCGCAGCGTGCAGAAAATCCTGGCTCCCGAAGCACTGATCAACGCCATCCGCCAAGCCGTGGCTGAGGCCTTTCAGGAAGCGCCGAGCGTGGTGGTATTGCTCAATCCGGGGGCGTTGCCCAAGACCTCCAGTGGCAAGTTGCAACGCTCGGCGTGCCGCAATCGCCTGGCGGACGGCAGTCTGGACAGTTATGCGCTGTTTCCGTCAGCGGTCACCGAAAGGGAAGGAAAGCCCGAATCGGGTTCTGAACTGCAAACCCTGATCGGCCAGATCTGGGGCRAACAATTGCAGGTCAAACAGGTCCATGCCGACGACCATTTCTTCCTGCTCGGCGGTAACTCCATTGCCGCCACTCAAGTGGTCGGGCGGCTGCGTGAAGAACTGAATCTTGAGCTGAACCTGCGCCTGCTGTTTGAAGCGCCGACCCTCGGTGCGTTTGCCATCGCAGTGGCTAAGCAACAACAGGATGGCGGCCTGGCCCAAGGCGCGATCACCCCATTGTCGCGCACCGAAGCCATGCCGCAATCGCTGGCGCAAAACCGCCTGTGGATCACTTGGCAACTCGACCCGCACAGCAGCGCCTACAACATTCCCGGTGCGTTGAGTTTGCGCGGCGAGCTGGATGAAGACGCGCTGCGCGCCAGCTTCCAGCAGCTGATCGAACGTCACGAATCCCTGCGCACGCGATTCTTCGAGCGTGACGGCGTGGCGTTGCAACAGGTGGATGCAGCCGCTGAATTCAACCTGCAATTGATCGACATCAGTGACTTGCCGGCTGCCGAGCGTGAAGCCCGTGCAGCGCAAATCCGTGAAGACGAAGCCCGTACTCAGTTCGATCTGGAGAAAGGCCCGCTGCTGTGGGTGACCCTGGTGCGCCTTGCTGAAGAGGAGCATCAACTGCTGGTGACGATGCACCACATCATCGCTGACGGTTGGTCGCTGAACCTGCTGATCGACGAGTTCTCGCGCCTGTACGCCGCTGAGTTCCAAGGACAAACCGCAGCGCTTGCGGCATTACCGACCCGGTACGTCGACTACGGCAGTTGGCAGCGTCAATGGCTGGCGCAAGGGGAGGGCGAGCGTCAGCTGGCTTACTGGAAAGCCCGGTTGGGCGACGAACACCCGACCCTAAGTCTGGCCACCGACCATCCGCGTTCGGCGCAGCATACTCATGGCGCTGCTCGTCATTCCGTCAAGCTGGACGCGACCTTGAGCGGTGCCATTCGCCAGACCGCACAGGCTCATGAAGCAACACCGTTCATGCTGTTACTCGCCGCGTTCCAGAGTCTGTTGCACCGCTACAGCGGCCAGCGTGACATCCGCATCGGTGTGCCGAATGCCAACCGTCCACGACTGGACACCCAAGGGCTGATCGGCTTCTTCATCAACACTCAGGTGCTGCGTGCCGAGGTGGATTCGCGGCAGCCTTTCGCTGAGTTGTTGGCGCAAACCCGGCAGAGCGCATTGGGCGCCCAGGCGCATCAGGACTTGCCCTTTGAACAACTGCTCGAAGCGTTCCCGCAAGCCCGCGAGCAAGGCCTGTTCCAGGTCATGTTCAACCACCAGCAACGGGATTTGAGTGCACTGCGCCGCCTGCCGGGATTGCTTGCCGAAGAGCTGCCGTGGCACAGCCGCGAAGCCAAGTTCGACCTGCAACTGCACAGTGAAGAAGATCAAAAGGGTCGCCTCAGCCTGTCTTTCGACTACGCCAGCGAACTGTTCGACGCGCCGACCATCGAGCGTCTGGCCGAACACTTCAGCAACCTGTTGCGCGCCATTTGCGAACAACCGGACACCGCCATCGGTGACCTGCCGCTGCTGACCCCGAACGAGCTCGACCAGCAAACAGCCTGGAGCGAGGCGCCCTGCACACCAGCCAACCAATGGCTGCCGCAACGGCTCAACGAACAGGCGCGCCTGACGCCTGAGCGCACCGCCCTGATGTGGGACGGTGGGACCATGGACTTCGCCGACCTGCACACCCAGGCCAACCGACTCGCGCATTACCTGCGCGACAAAGGCGTTGGCCCGGACGTGTGCGTGGCCATCGCGGCCGAGCGTTCGCCGCAATTGCTGATTGGCGTGCTGGCGATCATCAAGGCCGGTGGCGCGTATGTGCCACTGGACCCGGAGTACCCGGCCGAGCGGCTGGCCTACATGCTCAGTGACAGCGGCGTCGAGTTGCTGCTGACCCAAAGCGGATTGCTTGAGCGATTGCCGGCCACCGATGGCGTCAGCGTGATCGCCATGGACGCGCTCACTCTCGACCGTTGGCCGAGCCATGCGCCAGGGCTGCATCTGAACGGCGACAACCTCGCCTACGTGATCTACACCTCGGGTTCCACCGGCCAGCCAAAGGGTGTCGGCAACACCCATGCGGCGCTGGCCGAGCGGCTGCAATGGATGCAAGAAACCTATCGCCTGAACGACAGCGACGTGCTGATGCAAAAGGCGCCGATCAGTTTCGACGTATCGGTCTGGGAATGCTTCTGGCCGCTGATCACCGGCGCCCGTTTGCTGATTGCCGGCCCCGGCGAACACCGTGATCCGCATCGCATCGCCCAGTTGGTTCAGCAGTACGGCGTCACCACATTGCACTTCGTACCGCCGCTGCTTTCGCTGTTTATCGACGAACCGCTCACCGCTGAATGCACCAGCCTGCGCCGCGTATTCTCCGGCGGCGAAGCCTTGCCGGCGGAACTGCGCAATCGCGTGCTTGAACAATTGCCCGCTGTTCAGCTGCACAACCGATACGGTCCAACCGAAACCGCGATCAACGTGACCCATTGGCATTGCACCCCGGTCGATGGCGAGCGCTCGCCGATTGGCCGTCCGTTGGGCAATGTCATTTGTCGCGTGCTCGACAGTGACCTCAACCCCGTGCCGGCCGGTGTATGCGGCGAACTGTGCATTAGCGGCATCGGCCTGGCGCGCGGCTATCTGGGCCGTCCGGGCCTGACCGCCGAACGTTTTGTCCTCGATCCGCTGGGCGAG
This sequence comes from Pseudomonas sp. P5_A12, assembly GCF_056400685.1. Taxonomy (NCBI): domain Bacteria; kingdom Pseudomonadati; phylum Pseudomonadota; class Gammaproteobacteria; order Pseudomonadales; family Pseudomonadaceae; genus Pseudomonas; species Pseudomonas sp. P5_A12. The sequence continues at coordinate 20,424 of NZ_JBFUKU010000012.1, forward strand.
CAGGGCGCTCGTCTGTACCGTACCGGCGACCGCGCACGCTGGACCGTCGATGGTGTGCTCGAATACCTCGGTCGTCTCGATCAGCAGGTCAAACTGCGCGGCTTCCGTGTCGAAACGCAAGAAATCGAAGCACGGTTGCTGGCGCAGGAGGGCGTCGCGCAAGCCGTGGTGTTGGTGCGCGAGACGGCGGCTGGCGGGCAGTTGATCGGTTACTACACCACTACTGAAATTCGCGAAACGGAAGACGCTCAGACCGCGCGCCTGAACACTGCACTGGCGGCTGAACTGCCGGACTACATGGTCCCGGCGCAGTTCATGCGTCTGGAACTAATGCCCCTGAGCCCAAGCGGCAAGCTCGACCGTCGTGCCTTGCCCGAGCCGCAATGGCAGGTACGCGAACACGTCGAACTGATCACCGTGCTGGAGCAACACATCGCCGGCATCTGGCGCGAAGTGTTGGGCCAGACTCAAATCGGACTGCGCGACGACTTCTTCGCCCTCGGCGGCCATTCGTTGCTGGCCACGCAAATCATTTCCCGCACCCGCCAGGCCTGCGACGTCGAATTGCCGCTGCGTGCGTTGTTCGAGAACAGTGAGCTGGGCGCGTTCGCCGAGCAGGTCCGGCTGATTCAGGTCAGCGGCAAGACCAATAAACAGCCACCGATAGAGAAAGTTGACCGCAACCAGCCTGTGCCGCTGTCCTATTCCCAGCAGCGCATGTGGTTCCTCTGGCAGATGGAACCAGACAGCCCGGCGTACAACGTCGGCGGTATGGCACGACTGCGTGGCGTACTCGATGTCGGGCGTTTTGAGGCCGCGCTGCAAGCGCTGATCATGCGTCACGAAACCCTGCGCACCACGTTCCCGAGCGTCGATGGCGTCGCTCGGCAACAGGTCCATGGGCAAACCCACCTGCGCATGGACTGGAAGGATTTTTCGGCACTGGCTGGCGAGGTCCGCGAGCAACGGGTCCAGCAACTGGCTGACGACGAGGCGCATAGACCTTTCGATCTGGAAACCGGCCCACTGTTGCGTGCCTGCCTGGTCAAGACCGCCGAGCACGAACATTTCCTGGTGCTGACCCTGCACCACATTGTCACTGAAGGCTGGGCGATGGACATTTTCGCCCGGGAACTGAGCGCGCTCTACGAAGCCTTCGTCGATGACCGCGAATCACCGCTGGCGCCGCTGCCGGTGCAGTATCTGGATTACAGCGTCTGGCAGCGTCAATGGCTGGAGTCCGGCGAGCGTCAGCGCCAACTCGATTACTGGACCGCGCAATTGGGTCACGAGCACCCGCTGCTGGAATTGCCGGCGGACCGACCGCGTCCACCTGTGCAAAGTCATCGAGGCGAACTGTTCCGTTTCGACCTTAGCGATGACCTCGCTGCACGAGTCCGCGCCTTCAATGCGCAAAACGGTCTGACCCTGTTCATGACCATGACCGCCGCGCTGGCCGTGCTGCTTTACCGCTACAGCGGCCAGACGGACCTGCGCATCGGCGCACCGGTGGCCAACCGGATTCGTCCGGAGAGCGAAGGGTTGATCGGGGCGTTCCTCAACACCCAAGTGCTGCGTTGCCAGCTCGACGGGCAGATGTCCGTCGGTGAATTGTTCGAGCAGGTTCGCCACACCGTGATCGAAGGCCAGTCCCATCAGGACCTGCCGTTTGACCATCTGGTGGAAGCGTTGCAGCCACCGCGCAGCGCGGCTTACAACCCGTTGTTCCAGGTGATGTGCAACGTGCAGCGCTGGGAATTCCAGCAGAGCCGCACCCTGGCCGGTATGACTGTCGAGTACCTGGCTAACGATGCGCGAGCAACCAAGTTTGACCTCAATCTGGAAGTCACCGATCTCGACCATCGCCTCGGTTGCTGTCTGACCTACAGCACTGATCTGTTCGACGAGCCGCGCATCGCGCGCATGGCCGGGCATTGGCGAAACTTGCTGGAAGCGCTGCTGGCCGACCCACAACAGCACCTCAGTGAATTGCCGTTGCTGGACGTCAGCGAACAGCAAAATCTGTTCGATAGCCTCGGCGTCGAGCCGGGTGAGCATCGCCTCGACCAGTGCATTCATCACCTGTTCAGCGAGCAGGCGCTGACGCGAAAAGACGCGCCGGCCCTGACCTTTGCCGGGCAGACCCTGAGTTATGCCGAACTCGACAGCCGCGCCAATCAACTGGCCTGGATGCTCCGCGAGCGCGGCGTCGGTCCGCAGGTGCGCGTTGGTCTGGCGCTTGAGCGATCGCTGGAAATGGTCATCGGCCTGCTGGCGATTCTCAAGGCCGGTGGCGCCTATGTGCCGCTGGATCCGGAATATCCGCTGGACCGCTTGCATTACATGATCGAAGACAGCGGCATCGGTTTGTTGCTCAGCGATGCGGCGATGTTTGAAGCCCTCGGTGAGTTGCCGGCCAACGTCACTCGTTGGTGCCTGGAGGACGATGCCGCCGAACTTGCCAACTACCCGACCACCGAGCTGCCGTTGATCAGCCTGCCGCAACATCAGGCCTACCTGATTTACACCTCCGGCTCCACCGGAAAACCGAAAGGCGTGGTGGTGGCCCATGGTGAAATCGCCATGCATTGCCAAGCGGTCATTCAACGCTTCGGCATGCGTCCGGACGACTGCGAATTGCACTTCTATTCGATCAACTTCGACGCCGCGACCGAGCGTTTGCTGGTGCCGCTTTTGAGTGGTGCACAAGTGGTTTTGCGGGCGCAAGGGCAGTGGGATGCGCAAGAAATCTGCAGTTTGATTCGCCATCACAACATCAACATCCTCGGCTTCACCCCGAGCTACGGCAGCCAATTGGCGCAATGGCTGGCGACCCGGGGCGAAACCTTGCCGGTGCGCATGTGCATCACTGGTGGCGAGGCCCTGACGGGTGAGCACCTGGCGCGCATCCGCGCAGCGTTCAAGCCGAGTCTGTTTTTCAACGCTTACGGGCCGACCGAAACCGTGGTCATGCCGCTGGCCAGTCTCGCGCCCGAACTGCTGGAAGAAGGTATGGGCAGTGTGCCGATTGGCAACGTGATCGGTGCACGGGTGGCTTACATTCTCGATGCGGACCTGGCCCTCGTACCGCAAGGGGCGACCGGCGAGTTGTACGTTGGCGGTGCCGGTCTGGCGCAGGGTTATCACCAGCGTCCGGGCATGACCGCTGAGCGTTTCGTTGCCGATCCGTTTACTGCCAACGGCGGGCGCCTGTACCGCACCGGCGACCTGGTGCGCCAGCGCGCCGATGGGTTGGTGGAGTACCTCGGACGGATCGACCATCAAGTGAAGATTCGCGGTTTCCGCATCGAGTTGGGCGAGATCGAAACCCGCCTGCTGGAACATGCATCGATCCGTGAAGCCGTGGTGCTGGCGCTTGAAGCGCCGAGCGGCAAACAACTGGTGGGCTATATGGTCACCGAGGTCGCCGAGCAGGACGAAGCGCAACAAGCGGCACTGCGCGATGCCCTCAAGGCGCACCTCAAATCACAACTGCCGGATTACATGGTGCCGACGCGCTTGATCCTGCTCGCCAGCATGCCGCTGACCGCTAACGGAAAACTGGATCGCCGTGCATTGCCGGCGCCGGACCCGGAGCTGAACCGCCAGCACTATGTGGCGCCGAGCAGTGCGCTGGAACTGACCCTGGCCGCGATCTGGTGCGAAGTGCTGAACGTCCCGCAGGTCGGCCTCAACGACAACTTCTTCGAACTGGGTGGCGATTCGATTCTGTCGATCCAGGTGGTCAGCCGGGCACGGCAGCAGGGCATCCATTTCAGCCCGCGCGACCTGTTCCAGCACCAGACCGTGCAAACCCTGGCTGCCGTGGCGACCCGCACCAAACAGGTCACCGCCGAGCAAGGCTTGCTCACCGGTGAATCACGTTTGACGCCGATTCAGCACTGGTTTTTCGACACTGATATTCCTGAGCGTCAACACTGGAACCAGGCGTTGCTGCTGGAACCGACCGTGGCGCTAGAGCCCCATCGCCTGGAGCAAGCATTGTTGGCGGTGATCGAGCAGCATGACGCCTTGCGCCTGGGTTTTACGGAATTAGCCGGGCAATGGCGAGTCGAACATCAGCCGGTGTCCGACACCGAACTGTTGTGGCAAGTGCGCATACCAACCATGGACCAGTGCGAGGCGTTGTTTGCCGATGCCCAGCGCAGCCTCGACCTCGAAACAGGACCATTGCTGCGAGCGTTGCTGGTCGATGGCCCCGAGGGGCAACAACGGCTGTTCATTGCCATTCACCACTTGGTGGTCGACGGTGTTTCGTGGCGGGTGCTGCTGGACGATCTGCAAATGGTTTACCGTCAACTGGTGGCCCGGCAAGCGGTTAACCTGCCGGCCAAAACCAGTGCCTTCAGAGACTGGGCGGCACGCTTGCAGGCCTACGCCGGCAGCGAGTCCCTGCGCGAAGAACTGGATTGGTGGCAGTCGCAACTGGCCGGCCCTGATGTCGCGCTGCCGTGCGATCGTCCCGAGGGCGGTCGGCAGAATCGCCATGCACAAACCGTCAGCGTGGGCCTCGATGCCGAGCAGACTCGCCAATTGCTGCAACAGGCCCCGAGTGCTTACCGCACGCAGGTCAACGACCTGTTGCTGACGGCGCTGGCCCGCGTGCTGTGTCGCTGGAGCGGCGACGAATCGGCATTGATTCAACTGGAAGGTCACGGTCGCGAAGCCCTGTTCGACGAGATCGACCTGACCCGCACCGTTGGCTGGTTTACCAGCGCCTATCCGCTGCGACTGACCCCGCAGGAGGGGCAGGGCGCCTCGATCAAAGCAATCAAGGAGCAATTGCGCGCCGTGCCGCACAAAGGCTTGGGTTATGGCGTGTTGCGTTACTTGGCCGACGACCTGTGCCGCCAAACCATGGCCGCGCTGCCGGTAGCTTGGATCACCTTCAACTACCTCGGTCAGTTCGACCAGAGTTTAGGTACGGATGCCTTGTTCCATCCGCTCGATGAAGCGATCGGTGCGGCCCATGATCCTCACGCACCGCTGCCCAATGAGCTGAGCGTCGACAGTCAGGTCTATGGCGGCGAATTGGTGCTGCGCTGGACCTTCAGCGCTGAACGTTACGACCCGCACACCATCGCTGAGCTGGCGGACGCTTATCTGGGCGAACTGCAAGGCCTGGTCGAGCATTGCCTGCAAGACGAGGCGAGCGGCCTGACGCCGTCGGACTTCCCGCTGGCGAAATTGACCCAGGCGCAACTCGACGCGCTGCCGGTTCCGGCGGCCGTGATCGAAGACGTCTATCTGCTGACCCCGATGCAGGAAGGCATGCTGCTGCACACCTTGCTGGAGCCGGGCACCGGGCTCTATTACATGCAGGATCGTTACCGCATCAACAGCGAACTCGATCCGCAGCGTTTCGCCCAAGCCTGGCAAGCGGTGATCGCCCGTCACGAAGCCTTGCGCGCGTCGTTCTGCTGGAACGTCGGCGAAGACATGCTGCAAGTGATCCACAAACCGGGCCGCACGCCGATCGAATACCTTGACTGGAGCGCGATGGCCGAATCCGTGCAAGAACCGACCTTACAGGCCTTGCTGAAACGCGAACGCGAAACCGGCTTCGATCTGCTCAATCAGGCCCCGTTCCACCTGCGTTTGATCAAGGTCGGCGCGGTGCGTTACTGGTTCATGATGAGCAACCACCACATCCTGATCGATGCCTGGTGCCGCTCGTTGCTGATGAACGATTTCTTTGAGATCTACACCGCCCTTGGCGAAGGCCGCGAAGCGCAATTGGCCGCGCCACCGCGTTACCGCGACTACATCGGCTGGTTGCAACGTCAGAGCCTGACCGAAGCGCGGCAGTGGTGGAAAACTAACTTGCAAGGCTTCGAACGGACCACGCCGATTCCGAGTGACCGACCGTTCCTGCGTGAACATGCCGGCGGTAGCGGTGGCATGATCGTTGGTGACTGCTACACAAAACTCGATGCCCATGACGGTGCGCAACTGCGCGAACTGGCGCAGGCGCATCAACTGACCATCAACACCTTCGCCCAAGCGGCGTGGGCCCTGGTGCTAAGACGCTTGAGCGGTGATCGCGACGTGCTGTTCGGCGTCATGGTGGCCGGGCGTCCGGTGGACATGCCGCAGATGCAACGCACGGTCGGGCTGTTCATCAACAGCATCGCGCTGCGGGTGAAGATGCCCGAAGACGATCAGCGATGCAGCGTTCGCCAATGGCTCAGCGCTATGCTCGACAGCAACATGCAGCTGCGCGAGTACGAATACCTGCCGCTGGTGAGCATTCAGGAAAACAGTGAACTGCCCAAGGGCCAGCCGCTGTTTGACAGCCTGTTCGTGTTCGAAAACGCCCCGGTGGAGGTGTCGGTGCTGGACCGGGCGCAAAGCCTCAACGCGACCTCGGATTCGGGCCGCACCCACACCAACTTCCCGCTGACAGCCGTGTGCTATCCAGGCGACGACCTCGGCTTGCACCTGTCTTACGACCAGCGCTATTTCGATGAATCGACCATCGAGCGCATGCTCGGTGAGTTCAAACGCTTGCTGCTGGCACTGGTGGAAGGGTTCCATGGCGACATGGCCGATTTGCCGCTGCTGGGTGCCAAAGAGCAGGACTTCCTGATTCATGGCTGCAATCAGAGCGAACACGAATACCCGCTGGATCACAGTTACGTCGCGTTGTTCGAAGCTCAGGTGGCTCAGCATCCGCAGCGAATTGTTGCCAGTTATCTGGGTCAGCAATACAGCTACGTTGAACTGAACCAGCGCAGTAACCGCCTCGGTCACGCTCTGATTGCCGCCGGTGTCAGGCTGGATCAACCGGTGGCGTTGCTGGGTGAACGTAACCTCGATTTGCTTGGCATGATCATTGGCAGCTTCAAGGCGGGTGCCGGTTACCTGCCGTTGGACCCGGCCCTGCCGAGTCAGCGCTTGAGTCGGATCATCGATCTGAGCCGCACGCCGCTGCTCGTTTGTAGTCAAGCCTGCCGCGAACAAGCGCTGGCGTTGCTGGACGAGTTCGCCTGTGCCCAGCGGCCCAGGTTGTTGGTCTGGGAAAAGGTGCAAGCAAGCGCTATTTCGGTGGCAAACCCGGGCATCTACAGCGGGCCGGATAACCTCGCCTACGTGATCTACACCTCGGGCTCCACCGGTTTGCCGAAGGGCGTGATGGTCGAGCAGCGCGGCATGCTCAATAACCAATTGAGCAAAGTGCCGTACCTGAATCTGAGTGATAACGATGTGATCGCCCAGACCGCTTCGCAAAGCTTCGATATTTCGGTCTGGCAATTCCTCGCCGCACCGTTGTTCGGTGCGCGGGTGGACATCGTGCCGAACGCCATCGCCCATGACCCACAAGGCCTGTTGGCACACGTTTCGGCGCAGGGCATCACGGTGCTGGAGAGCGTGCCATCGTTGATTCAGGGCATGCTCGCCCAGGAACGCATGAGCCTCGACGGTCTGCGCTGGATGCTGCCAACTGGTGAAGCGATGCCGCCGGAACTCGCGCATCAATGGCTGCTGCGTTACCCGGAGATCGGCTTGGTGAATGCCTATGGCCCGGCGGAATGTTCGGATGACGTAGCGTTTTTCCGCGTCGACCTGGCCTCGACGCGCGGCAGCTATTTGCCGATTGGTACGCCGACCGACAATAACCGTTTATACCTGCTCGATGGCGCGCTGGAGCTGGTGCCGTCGGGTTCGGTGGGTGAGTTGTGCGTGGCAGGCACCGGGGTCGGGCGCGGGTATGTCAGCGATCCGCTGCGCACGGCGCAAGTGTTTGTGCCGAACCCGTTCGGGGCGCCGGGGGATCGACTGTATCGCACTGGCGACCTGGCCCGTCGACGCAATGATGGTGTGCTGGAATACGTCGGGCGTATCGACCATCAAGTGAAGATTCGCGGTTACCGCATCGAACTGGGGGAAATCGAAGCGCGTCTTCACGAACAACCGGAAATCCGTGAAGCGGCGGTGGGTGTGCAGGACGGGGTGAACGGCAAGCATCTGGTCGGTTATCTGGTAGCGGCCGATTCGAAGCTCAATCCGACCGAACGACTGGAGCATATCAAGCAAAGGCTGCGCGCCGAACTGCCGGAATACATGGTGCCGTTGCACTGGTTGTGGCTGGATCGCCTGCCGCTCAATGCCAACGGCAAACTCGATCGCAAAGCATTGCCAATGCTGGAGATCGGTCAGCTGCAGAGCCTGGATTATCTGGCGCCGCGCAATGAGCTGGAGCACGCGCTGGCGGATATCTGGGCGCAGGTGTTGAAGGTCGAGAAGGTCGGGGTACGCGACAACTTCTTCGAACTGGGTGGGCATTCGTTGCTGGCAACGCAGATTGCGTCGCGGGTGCAGAAAGCGCTGCAAAGGGATGTGCCGCTGCGGGCGATGTTCGAATGCAGCACGGTCGCGGAGCTCGCTGAGTACATCGAGGGCTTGGCGGCGAATGACATCACCGAGGAGAAGGTGGATCGGCTGAATGACTTGATGGCGGAGTTGGAGGGGCTTTGATTCTCTAGCGGCTTTAAGGGCCCCTTCGCTGGCAAGCCAGCTCCTACGTTGGAATGCATTCCACTTGTGGGAGCGAGCCGGCTCCGGGCGGCGTTCCGACGATGGGGCCGGTCAGGCTTACTTCGGTCCCAGAATCTTCGCCAACTTGTCCGGCGAAGGCGCGCCTTGTTGCTGTTGCAGCTCGCCCTTGTCATCCCTGTAGAAAATCGCCGGGGTTGCCTGCAACTCCAGGTCTTCCATCAACTGCATGTTCGCCGCCAGTTTCGCCTGAATTGCCGGCGGYACCTCCTTGAGGGCTTTTAACGAACTCTCCTTGCCCGCCTTTTCGTGTTCTTCCAGCGCTTTTTCCGGGTCTTTGGCCGCCAGCAGCGCCGCCGATTTGCCCGGACTGTCTTCGCGAATGATCCCGACCATGATGTGCCGCAATTGCACCTTGCCGGCCTTCACCCACGGCCGTGCCTGTTCCCAGAACACGTTGCAATAAGGGCAGTTCGGATCGCTGAACAGATAGACGATACGCGGGGCATCTTTTTTGCCATCAGCGATCCAGTTGCTGGCTTCCATCTTGCCCCAGACTTCCTTGGCCATTGGTGCGTAAACCAGCTTTTGCAACGGTGCGGTGGTCAGGTCGTTGCCCTCGGCATCGAAGAGGTTGCCGAGCAATACATGCTTGCCATCCGGGGTCAGGTACAACGCCATGCCACGGTTCTGGTATTGCGCTGCGTAACCGCGCAAGCCGTCGGGGGCGTCGAACTGGCCGACGATTTTCGCACCCTTGGCTTCGATCTTCTTGATCGCTTCAGGCAGTTCTTCAGCGGCCTGTACCGACGGCAGGTGCAGCAGGGCAGCGCCCAGGGTCAGCGTCAGCAGGTGGCGGAGGCGGGGCATGGCAGTTTCCTTGAAGAGGGGGACGGTGTGGCGGAAGGAGTGGGGTCGAAGTTTTCCAGGGCGCGGGCCAGGCTGGCTTGCGAGAGTTCGCCCAAATGGCTGCCGAGCAGGCGACCGTCATGGCTATAGAACAGCGTCGTCGGCAACGCCATCGAACCCACGGCCTGACCCAAACGACCACTGCCATCGAACAGCACATTGGTCAGGCTCAGGCCCTGGGTTTCGAGGAAGGTGGCGACGCTTTGCATGCTTTCGGCCTGATTGACGAACAGGAAAGTCAGGTCCGGCCGCTGTTGCTGGGCATTTTCCAGTACCGGCATTTCCCGACGGCACGGCGGGCACCAGGTGGCCCAGAGATTGATCACCAGCGGACCGCCCTGGTAATCGGCCAATTGCACGGTTTCACCGGCGGCATTGCGCAAGGTGATTTCCGGCAGGCGTGTGCCTTGTTCGTAAATGCCCAGGGAGAGGGTCGCCAGTAGCCAGAACGCCAGACCGCTGCCCACGCCGAATCCCAGTGGCCGGCGCAAACCCGGTCGTCGCCAGCCGCGATACAACGCCGCGAGCAGCAACACGATCACCCCGGGCCAGGCGAGAAAACCACCGTCGCGCAGGTCGATGATTTGCCACGGATCGTTGCGATAGTGCGTCCAGTAAACGGCGACGAAACTGACCCGGGCCGCCAGCATGCCCGTCAGGAACAGGCTGAACAGCACCGACTCGGGGTTTTCGCCACCCCGCTTGGCCACCCGCCAGCCGACAAACGTCGCCAACGCCAGGGCGCTGATCAGCAGCAGATGATTAAGCGCGATGGCAAAGGTGCCGAGGGTAAAAGTCAGCATTAACGGGCTTCTCGGGTGGTGTTCCAGCGTTGCAGGAAGGTGTCGGCATCGACCTCGCCGGTGATGCGCTGGCTGCGACGCTCTTCGCCGTCGGCACCGATCCACACAAAACTCGGCGGTCCCGGCACTTTATAACGGCCGAGCAGTTCGCGGCTGGCGGCATTGTCGGCGGTCACATCCAACCGGAGCAAGCGCACATCGCTCAACGCTTGCATCACCTTGGCTTTGCCGAAGACCTGTTTTTCCATGACTTTGCACGAGACGCACCAGTCGGCGTAGTAATCCAGTAGCACCCACTGGTCTTGAGCCTTGGCCGCATCCAGTTCACGTTGCAGCGCTTGCGGGTCTTTGATCGTGGTGAAGGCTTCGTGGCCAACAGGTGCGGCGGCACTGGCCGTGTTTGAACCGCGATAGACCTGCAGTGGTTGAAACAAATCGTCGCTACCGCCCGCTGCGCCGATCACCAGCAGGCTGCCCCACAAACCCAGCAGTAACGAACTGACACCGAACACGTGCGCCGTACGGCCAAAACCGCTGGACTGGCGCCAAGCGCTGTAAGCCGCCATCAGCAACAGTGCGCCACACAAACCGATCCATAGCGATTGCTCCAATACCGGGCGCAACATCAGCAACGCCGTGGCAAGGAACAGGAAACCGAAGATGCCTTTGAGCAGGTTCATCCAGGCGCCGGGTTTGGGCAGGAAGCGGTTGCCGATCGTTACCAGCAACAGCAGCGGCACACCGATGCCAATGCCCATGGCGAACAGAATCAGCCCGCCATGCAACGCATTACCGCTTTGCGCGATGTAGAGCAGGGCACCCGCCAACGGCGCGGTCATGCACGGACCCACCAGCAAGCCGGACAAAGCGCCCAGCGCACCAGCGCCGACCAGACTGCCGCCACGCTGATTGCGCGACACGTTTTCCAGGCGGTCGCGCACGGCCACCGGCAGTTGCAGCTCGAAGAAACCGAACATCGGCAACGCCAACAGCACAAACACTGCGGCGAAACTGCCCAGCAGCCACGGGTTTTGCAGCAGCGCTTGCAAGTTCGCACCGAGCAACGCGGCCAACACGCCCATCGCCGCATACACCAGCGCCATGCTCACMACGTAGCTGCCCGCCAAAGCAAACCCACGTTTAGGCGTGGCGCCGCTGCCCACAATCAAACCCGCCAGAATCGGCAGCATCGGCAACGAACAAGGCGTGAACGCCAGCAACAGCCCCAGGCCAAAAAACACCAGCAAACTCCAACCCAGCGCCCGTTGTTGCAGGTCACTGGCCAAGGCTTGATCCGGTGCTTCGTTTGCGCCAACCGGGACGTTACCGCCCAAATCCACCACCTGCGTCTGCGGTGGATAACACAAACCGGCATCGGCACAGCCCTGGAAGCCCACCTTGATCTGCCCGGTCGCGCCGGCCGGGATCTTCAGTTCCAAACCCTGGCGGTAAACCTGTTGTTCCCCGAAGAACTCATCACTGTGCGCTTCGCCTTCCGGCAAGGCGGGATGCTGTTCAGCAGGCAAACCATCGAATTTCAAGCGTTTCTGATAAAGGTAATAACCGTCGGTGATCTGCCAGTAGAGCTGCGTTTCACCCGATTCAAGGCGTTCGGACGTGAAGACGAACGCCTTTTCCACCGGCAGAAATTCAGGTTTGGTGTCGAACGGATTGGTCCCTGCCTGGGCCAGACCCGAGATCAAGAGGACGAAAAATACAAACAGACGACGCATGGGTAAGCCTTATCCCTGTGCAGTTGAGGTGCACAATGGGAGGCGGCGATTAACCAATGATTAACCGCAGTCGCCTTGTCGCCATGGCGCTTGCGGCATAATGTCCGCTTAATCGGCCAACGGCTTAATCACCTTTTTTCTACGGGGCTCCCCATGCACGTATTGGTTTGTGAAGACGATGAGCTGATCGCCAGCGGCATTGTCGCCGGCCTCACCGCACAGGGCCTGACGGTCGAGCATGTCGCCACCGCTTCATCTGCGCGCGCGATGCTCAAGGTCGCTGAATTCGACGTCATGGTGCTCGACCTCGGCCTTCCCGATGAAGACGGCCTGAAACTGTTACAGCAGCTGCGTCACAGCGGTCTGGAGATTCCGGTGTTGATTCTCACCGCACGGGATTCAGTGACGGATCGCGTCGATGGCCTGCAAGCCGGTGCGGATGATTACCTGCTCAAGCCGTTCGACCTGCGTGAACTGGCTGCGCGTCTGCACACGTTGTTGCGCCGGGTAGCCGGGCGCAGCGTCAACCTGATCGAGCATGGTGCCCTGATTTACAACCCCAGCAGCCGCGAAACCCTTCTCGGTGGACAACCGGTGGACTTGTCGCGCCGCGAGCAGGCGTTGTTGCAGGCCTTGCTGCATAACCGCGGTCGCGTGCTCTCCACCGAGCAACTCAAGGACAGCGTCTACGGTTTCAACGACGAACTGGAGAGTAACGCCCTCAACGTCCACATCCATCACCTGCGGCGCAAACTCGGCAACGGAATAGTCGAAACCGTGCGCGGCCTGGGCTATCGCCTGGGGCCGGCTGATGGCGGAGATCAAGTGAAGTGATGAGCCTGCGTTTGCGCCTGAGCCTGACCCTCGGCGCCGCTTTTGCCCTGATTTGGGCCCTGGCCGCGGCCTGGATGCTCAGCGACCTGCGTAATCAGATGATGTTTTCCCTGGACCAGCGACTGGTGGCCTCAGCGCGGATGGTCGCCGGGTTGCTGGAGCAATTGCCGGCACTGCCGAGCAAAGGCGAGGGCACGCATTTCAGTGCGGAGCAATTGAACATTCCCGGCGGTATGGCCTGTCAGGTCAGTTCATTGCGTGGGGAAATTCTCGCCCGCAGTCACAGTGACCCCGAGCAAAAACTGGAAGCCGAGAAAATGGGCTTCCACGATCAGATGATCGACGGTGCGCCATGGCGCAGCTTTACGCTGGCCCGGGGCGATCTGCGCATCACCACCGCCGACCGGCAGATCGAGCGCGAGGCGCTGAACATGTCTATTCTGCTGGCAGCGTCGGTGCCGGTTGGCGTGGCGTTGCTCGGGTGCCTGTGCCTGCTGTGGCTGGGCATCGGCCAAGGGCTGGCACCGCTCAACCGAATGCGTGATGCGCTGATGCGACGCAGCGCCGATTCCCTCGAACCCTTGCAGATTCAGCCGCTGCCCAGTGAGCTGCAACCGTTGCTGGATACCCAGAACCAACTGCTTCAGCGGATCGGCAAGACCATCGAGCGCGAGCGACGTCTGACCGGCGATGCGGCGCATGAACTGCGCAGCCCGCTGACCGCGATCAAGACCCACCTGCAAGTGGCGCGCATGACCGATGGCGCGGCGCGGGATCAATCCCTGGCCCGGGCCGAAGAGGGCGCCGACCGCATGCATCGGACCCTTGAACAATTGCTGTTATTGGCGCGGGTCGAGGGCAGCCTGTCCTTCGATGACGGCGTACAGTGTAGCGCCGAGCAAGTGGCGAAACTGGCGATTCAGGACGCCGCCAGCGGGGATCGACAGCGAATCAAGCTGCAAATGCCGAGCAAGTTCTCCCATGCGCCGGTGCAAATGCCCGCCGTGTTGTCGATTGCCGCGTTGCGCAACCTGCTCGACAACGCCTTGCGCCATACCCCGGGCGATGGGGCCGTGGAATTGAGCCTGGAAACCACCGGCAATCGGGCGCGGTTTCTGGTTCGCGACCATGGGCCGGGGATTGCCGAAGAGGATTTRCAAAACCTGACGCAGCGCTTCTGGCGCAACGGCCAGAGCACCGGTTGCGGGTTGGGGCTGGCGATTGTTCAGGCGATTGTCCAGCGTTGCGGCTGTACGTTGCGGTTCGACAGTCAGCCGGATGGGCTGCGGGTTGAGTTGACCATGCCGCTACAACCGGTCTGACAACCACACAAATCCCCCTGTGGCAGGGCTTCATGCCTTGCCCATGCACAAAGCGTTGTCGAAGGTCTAAATCCTTGAGCCCCTGATGCGTTTCCAGAACAGGAAACCTTATTGAGGTGTCGAGAGATGTCAGTCGCTACCAGCCTTATCGCAGATCAGCCGGCCCGGATTGTCCCGGCGCTCGCCGAGACACTTTACCAATTCAACGAATCGCCGCTGCTGGCCCGTCAAAACCAGCAAGAATCCAATGCCCGTAGCTACCCACGACGCATCCCCCTGGCACTGAAGCGCGCCAAGGGTATTTATGTCGAGGACGTCGAAGGCCGCCATTTCATCGATTGTCTGGCCGGTGCCGGCACGCTGGCGCTGGGGCATAACCATCCGGTGGTGATCGAAGCCATTCAGCAAGTGCTGAGCGATGAGCTGCCGCTGCACACCCTCGACCTGACTACGCCGGTCAAGGATCAGTTTGTACAGGACCTGTTTGGTTTGCTGCCGCTAGCATTGGCGGCCGAGGCGAAGATCCAGTTCTGTGGCCCCACCGGCACCGACGCGGTGGAAGCCGCGTTGAAACTGGTGCGCACCGCCACCGGACGCAGCACCGTGTTGTCGTTCCAGGGCGGTTATCACGGCATGAGCCAGGGCGCTTTGAGCCTGATGGGCAGCCTGGGGCCGAAAAAGCCGTTGGGCGCCTTGCTCAGCAGCGGCGTGCAGTTCATGCCGTACCCCTACGATTACCGTTGCCCGTTCGGCCTAGGTGGCGCGCAGGGTGTGCAGGTCAATCTCAATTACCTGGAAAACCTGCTGAATGACCCTGAGGCCGGTGTGCAATTGCCCGCTGCCGTGATTGTTGAAGTGGTGCAGGGTGAGGGCGGGGTGATCCCGGCCGATCTGGATTGGCTGCGGGGCGTGCGTCGTATCACCGAAAAGGCTGGCGTGGCGCTGATCGTCGATGAAATCCAGAGCGGGTTCGCCCGTACCGGCAAGATGTTCGCCTTCGAGCACGCCGGGATCATTCCGGACGTGGTGGTGATGTCCAAAGCCATCGGTGGCAGTTTGCCGCTGGCGGTGGTGATTTACCGCGACTGGCTCGATACCTGGCTGCCTGGCGCGCATGCCGGGACTTTCCGTGGCAATCAGATGGCCATGGCCGCAGGTTCCGCGGTGATGCGTTATCTGGTCGAACACAAGGTGTGCGAGCACGCGGCGGCGATGGGCGAACGCTTGAGCGAACACCTGCGCATCCTGCAGCGGGATTTTCCGCAATTGGGTGACATCCGCGGTCGCGGCTTGATGCTTGGCGTTGAACTGGTCGACCCGAACGGCGCGCCAGACGCTCAGGGCCATCCACCGATATTTGCTCGTCTGGCACCGCTGGTGCAGCGCGAATGCCTCAAGCGCGGATTGATTCTTGAGCTGGGCGGGCGTCACGGCGGCGTGGTGCGGTTCCTGCCGCCGCTGGTGATCACGGCCGCTGAAATCGATCAGGTGGCGGAGATATTCGGCCGGGCCATGGTGGCCGCCACTGCCAATCTCTAAATTTTTTCGCCCTTTGAACGTTCTTTCTACATAACGGATGCGCACGCCGCGCAGCCCACCCTACAGCGATGGAGAAATACCATGACTTCCGTATTCGACCGCGAGGACATCCTCTTTCAGGTCGTGGTCAACCACGAAGAGCAATACTCGATCTGGCCTGATTACAAAGCGATACCGGCCGGCTGGCGCACGGTGGGCAAGAGCGGTTTGAAAAAGGAATGCCTGGCTTACATCGAAGAAACCTGGACGGACATGCGTCCGCTGAGCTTACGTCTGAAGATGGAGGAGCAGGCGGCTTTGGCTCACTGAATCACTGCGCAAAAAGAAGCCCGCTGGACCGAGAAGGTCAGCGGGCTCTTTCATGCCTGAGAGTTGTGTTGTCTATCAGGTCGCCTTCGCTGGCAAGCCAGCTCCTACATTGGATCAATGGCGCGACACAAATCCCCTGTAGGAGCTGGCTTGCCAGCGAAGAACGATAACGCGGTCCAACTCACTTACGCGCCGTTCAACCCCTTGATCACCAAATCCACATTCCCTTCCAGCTCCGCCACCGGATCCGCCGCATCCACACTCAATACCACCAACCGGCTACCTGCCTCGGCAATCACCGCTTTCACGGCGTCCGAAGGCTGCCGATGATGCAACACCACCGCCACATCGTTTTCCTTGAGCGTCGCCCCCAACTGCTTGAGCGCTTCAGGCGTCCACTCGGCATCCGGCCGCGCATCGATCCCGATCAGCTCCAGATTGAGCGCGCCAATCAAATAGCCGAAGTGATCGCTGAGGCTCATCACGCTAAGGTTGTCGGCACTGGCCAACCGAGCTTCGCTGTCCGCGCTGAACTTGAGCAGGCGCTGTTTCAACACCGCCAGATTAGCCTCGATCCTGGGTTTGGCTTCTGGCGCCAGACGCACCAGATCAGCAGCCATCACATCGGCCATGCGTCCCATGTTGTTGCTGGAAAACCACGGCTGACTGTTCAAACCGTCGACCTTGCTGTCCGGCTGCACGGCGATGCCGGGCAGGGCTCCGTCCACCGGGCGGGCGGCGTCGACTTCAACGATGCGAATGTTGCTGCGACGGGAAATCGGGTAGAGCGGATCATCCGGCCACAACGAACGCAAGCCGRTCACGGCATCGGCATCGGTCGCCAGTTTGGCCAGCGCCGGGGCGCCACGGCCAGTGAAATAAGCGGTCTGACGGCTGCCGGGCAGGTTCGCCGGTGCGGCACGCTCAAGGTTGACGTCGGTGCCCTTGAGCAACACTTCGCCCAGCCCGTAAGTGATCGGCAAGGATGCCAGCACGCGCAGCGGTTTGGCGGTGTCCGTCGCAAAGGAGGTATTGACCAGCCCGCAGAGGGCAACGGCCAGGGTCAGTTGACGCAGAGAAAAAGACATTTATCCGAGGTTCCCTTTCAGGCTGGGGACGACACCGCGCGCAATGGCGGACAGGGCGAAGGCGATACCGGCCACCAGAATGATCGCGGCACCGGACGGAATCGGCAGATCAAAGACTATCGGCGCCAGAATCCCGCACAGCGTGCTAACCGTGGCGATCAGCACCGAACACCAGAAAAAGCCTTTCAGCGACTGACTGAGCAACCGCGCGGCCGCCGCTGGAATCACCAGCAAGGCGCCCACCAGAATCGCGCCGATGACCTTTACCGCCGCCACGGTGATCAGCGTCACCAGAATCACAAACAGATAATCCAGGGTCTTCACCGCCACCCCGCGCACCGCCGCCAGTTGCGGGTTGAAACTGGCCAGCATGATGCGGTTGTACAGCGGCAAGGCCAGCGCCATCACCAGCGAACCGACAATCGCCAATACCGCCAGGTCATTGCCATTGACGGTCAACACCGAACCGAACAACACGTTTTCCAGAATGTGCACGTTGATCTTGCCCGCCAGAATCAGCAGCAGGCTCGCACCCAATGCCAGCGACACGGACAGAAATACGCCAATCAACGTGTCCGGCGCCAGGCCGGTGCGGTTGCGCAGGTAATTGAGCAGGATGCCGAACAGCAAACAGTAGCCAAACAGGCTGCCGTAAGGGCCGGTGTAGGGTTCGCCAAGCAAAATGCCGATGGCCACGCCGGTCAGTGCTGCGTGACCCACCGCTTCGGAGAAAAACGCGAAGCGCTTGACCACCACCAACGTGCCCAAACCGCCCAGCACCGGACCGATCAACAGGCCGGCGAGCAATGCGTTGACCACAAAACCATAGGCCAGCGCCTCGGGCAGGTAACCCGAAGACGCCCAGCCCTGAACCATCAAGCGAAAGGCTTCGTAACTCATCAGGCAGCGCTCCGTGGATGGGTGGAGAACAGGGTCAGCAAGCGTTCCGGGGTCAGTGCCTGTTTCGGCGTGGCGTCGAACAACACCCGGCGATTAAGCCCGGTGACGCGATCCGCCAGACGCCCGACGGCTTCCAGATCGTGCTCGATCCACAGCACGGTGATGCCGCTGCGGCGCCAGTCGCCAAGCAGCCGTTCGAACACTTGAATACCGGCTTCATCCAGTGCCGACATCGGTTCGTCGAGAACCAGCAGCTGCGGTGCCGGGATCAGCCCTTGAGCCAGCAATACCCGTTGACGTTCTCCGCCGGACAACGCACCCATGCGCCGCTTGCGCTTGTCCTGCATGCCAACCCGTTCCAGCGCCTCACCAATCGCCGCCGCGTAGTGTTTGCTCAAGCCGAGGAACGCCGGACGCCGTTGACACATGGCGGCCATGAAATCGTCGACGGTCATTGGCAAGCCGCGATCAAACTCCAGCGCTTGGGGCACGTAGCCGATGGTTCCGGAATCGCCCGGCCACTGGAGGCTCAGGCGACCCTGATGCGGCATCTGCCCGAGCAGGGTCTTGATCAGCGAACTTTTGCCGCCACCGTTGGGGCCGACCAGCGCATGCACGCTGCCGGGCGAGACCTGAAAGGTCACCTTGTCGAGGATCGTGGTGCGCCCGAGGGTCAGGCTGACCTCCGCAAAATCCAGGGTCGGGCCCGAAACCTGTGGGAGCRAGCCTGCTCGCGAATGCGGTGTCTCATTTAAAGATGATGTTGACTGACTTGACGCCTTCGCGAGCAGGCTTGCTCCCACAGGGGATTTGGATTCGTTGAGTGTTTCTTTAGCGGTCATGCCCCAGACTCCTGTATCGCCCGGACCACGGTGTTGAGATTGCCGGTCATTTCTTTTTCGTACTTGTCGGCGGTGTATTCGCCGTAGGAAATGTGCGACAGCGGGTACAGCTTCACCCCGGATTCACACTGGATGGTGTCGACGTAGGTGGAGGGGAAATCCATCTCCGAGAAGATCACTTTCACGTCCAGTTCGCGCAGTTGGTCGATGGTTTTTTTCAACTGGCTCGGGCTTGGTTCGATGCCATGGGCCGGTTCGACCACGGCGGTGACTTCGAGGCCGAATTCACGCAGTAAATAGTCGTAAGCCGCGTGAACCGTGGCCACTCGCAGTTCGGCGTTGGGCGCCTGGGTCAGCTTCGCCAGGGCGTCGGCGCGCATCTGCCGCAAACGCTTGCCGTAGGCGCGAGCGTTCTGGGTGTAGGTTTTGGCGTTGGCCGGGTCGAGCTTGCCCAGTTCACGGGCGATGTTATTGACCTGAGCAATCGAGGCGCTGATCGACAGGAACGTATGCGGGTTTACCACCTTGCCAGCGCCGCGAGCGGCGACGCCGGTGGCGGCCAGCAACGGCACGTTTTCGTTGGCTTCGATCACCGGGATATTCGGCGTTTCACTGACGGCGATCATGCGGTCGGCGAAGTCGTCATGACCGACGCCATTGAGCACGATCACATCGAGCCCGCTGATGCGCTTGATGTCTTCGGCGCGGGGTTCGTAGGCGTGCGGGTTGAAACCGGCCGGAATCAGCGGCACGACCTCGGCCTTGTCGCCGACGATGTTGGCCACGTAGCTGTAATAAGGGTGCAGGGTGATGCCGATGCGCAGGCGTTTGGCGTCGTCGGCATGGGCCAGTGGGGTCAGCAGGCAGGCCAGCAAGCCGACCCATAGCAGGCGCAAGTAAGATGAAATAGGCATGGGAAAGCGGTCTTCTCTCGGGTGAAGGCGAGGGTTCAGTGCCGGTGCTGGCGGGTCACGCCGGCATCGAATTGCGCGACGATCTGCTGCCAGCCGGCGCTTTCGAGGGAGGCATCGGCCAGGTCAGTCGGCGCTTTGAGATTCGCGGTGCGGTTGAGCCAGATGTCCGGCGCATCGTCGCCTGCGCTCAGGCGCATCAAAAACGAACCGGCCACGGCGGGGGCCTGGCTTTGACCGAAATACGCCTTGGCATCGAGCAATTGCCAGGCATGGTCGCCACGACTGACCGAGCTGGCGTCCTGGGCAAAGGGTGCAAAACCTTCATCGGCGAGGTTCGCCGGTGTTGGCAGGGATGGCTGTTCCTGACGCAGCAGGTGAATCTCGTCCAGCGTCACTCGCAGGTCGGCGTAGATACCTTGTTCGGARGCGCTCAAGTCGCGCCGGGCATCCAGTTGATGGCTACTCACACTGCTCACGGCCTGAGACTCGTGGCGACAGGCGACCACCGAGCCAGCCACTGCCAGAATCATCAGGCACAACAGCAGCACATAAAGGGTTTCATGGCCGGCACCGGCCGGGCGGACGATTTGAGTGGTTGGCGTACTCATGGGGCTTCGATGTCCGCTTGGTCGATCTCGACGACGTGGCCGGGACCGGCGTCGAACAGGACATAAAATTCGGCGCCGGGTTTCTTGAAGGTCACTGTGGAATCGTCACCGAGCTTGCCCGGGACCAGAATGGTCTCGTCGTAACCGATCACGTCCAGGGTCACGCCCGGCGCACCGCTGCCGTCGGAGAAACCACCGGTGCATTTGATCTGTTCGGCATCGACGGCTTTGCACTCGCACATTGGGTTGTGCGCCAGGACGCTGGCGCTGAAGCCGGCGCAGAGCACCAGTAACGCGGCGCTCAGAGGACGTAAAGCGTTGATCATGGTTTGCCTCCTTGTTTGTTCAGCCACGCGAGGGTAGCGGGGGATGCCTGACTCAAGGGGATCGACGCTTGATGCATCGCGCCGTCCCAGCCTTCCATGGTGATCCACAGGTCGGCGTCAGCCTTGGTCTTTTCCGGGATCGGCAACATGGCGCCCATGCGGTGCGGCGTGCCGAAGAAAATCACCCCGGCGGCACGCAGGCTGCGCGGTTTACCGATGCGCAGGTAAGTCGCCTTGACCTGATCGCGGCAGCGCTCGCACAGCGCGGCGGTGAAGCTTTTCATGTGGCCGGCCGGACCGTCGAGCGTCGGTGCCTCATTGCGGAATTCGGCCAGACGCAGGCTCCAGGGACCGACCTGGACTTCACCGGCTTCTCGCTCACCCAGCCCAGTGTCGCCGCGAAACAGCGCCGCGTCAGCGAAGTATTTGGGCATGAACCCCAGCGGTACCAACAGCAGCAGCACGTTGATGTGGAAACGCCATTTGAGCCAGAAGCGGCGCAGTGTCGAGTCCGGTTTTTGCTTGGCGAGAGTGCTCACAGGCTAACCTCCGAGGTGGTCCGAGCCCGCGATTGTTTATCGTTGCGCTTGAGGGCGTTGGCCGTGGCGAGGGCGGTGCGTTTGGTCCAGATCAGCAAGCCGCTGAGGACCATCATGCTCAGCACCAGACCGAAGAAGAACCAGATCAGCTTGATCCAGATCCCGCCGAAATCGCCGGTGTGCAAGGGGCGCATGGACTCGGTCACCAGCTCCAGGCCGGAGCGGTCCGACAGCAGGCGGGTGGAGCCGATGTCGCCGTTATACGGGTTGATATCGGCGGTCTGAAACATCAGTGGATACCAACTGCGGCCGCCCACGGTGAGGTAGCTATAGGCATTGGCGGGCAGGGTCACGAAGCTGTCTTCCAGTCCAGGAATGCGTTCTTTGGCCTGTGCAATGGCAGTTTCAAGGCTGATCGTCGGCGCCGGCGAGCCGTCAGCGGTCACCGGTACACTTTCACGCGAAACCACCAAGGCCACGGGCGCGGTGGAAATCGTGACCTGGTTATCGAACATGAACGCCTGAATCAGGAACCAGGTGCTGCTGATGGAAATCACCGCAATGAACCAGATCGACCAGATGCCGCTGAGGCGATGAAAGTCGCCCCAGAAAATCCGCGCGCCATGACGAATGCGTAAGGTCGGGCGCAAGAAACCTTTCCAGAAGCGTTTGTACACCACCAGCCCGGTGACCAGTGACGCCAGCAACGGCAGGCTCAGGAAAGACACCAGGTACCAGCCCCAGCTGTAACCGTTGGTGAACGGCACCAGCCACCAGCCGTGCAGTGCGCGGGTAAAGGCCTTGAAATCGAATGCCGGGGCGGTGCCCTGAATAACGCCGCTGTACGGGTTGACGTACACCGTTACCGAGCGACCATCCGGATAACTGACCCCGACATCGAGGGCAAAGTGGGACTCGTCCGGGCGGCTGATGGACTCGACCAGCGTGTCAGGTTCTGCCTGTTTGATTGCCGCGATGATCTGGTCATAGCTAAGCAGCGGCGCATCGTCCGACGGCTGGCCGGCACGCATTTGCGGGTTGGCCAGCCAGACGATTTCCTGACTGATCACCGCCAGCGTGCCAGTGACACAGACGATCAGCACAAAAAACCAGATCGGCAATGCCAGCCAGCTATGGACCAGAAACCAGAGTTTGGAACGGGATTTCTTCGACATGATTAAAGGTCTTGTATCGATGAGAGGGCCTCTGCTGCGGGCTTCCCAGCGTTGAGGTCCATGAGAAGGCCGGCGGTGGCTTTCGCTTGCACACGCCAACTACATGCCTATAAGACGGATGAGAATCAGTAAACCTGAAACGAGAAGTGAAAGTAAATGTTTCTTATTTGCGAAGGGGTGTTGAGGGGGCGGGGATAAAGCGTGGTTTTGTGGTGTTAGAGATGGCCCCATCGCGAGCAGGCTCGCTCCCACATGGGGCGGAGTACGCGGATCAATTGTGGGAGCGAGCCTGCTCGCGATAAGGGCCTGTCAGGCACTGAAGATCTCAACCCTGCTGAAACATCTCCTTGGCTCGCTGCTCAATCTGCTCTTGAGTCAAATCCTCCTTGCGCGTGGCCAGAAACCAAAGGTGCCCATACGGATCCTTCAACGTCCCGGAACGGTCTCCGTAAAACTGATCCTTGACCTCGGACACTACCGTGCCGCCCGCCGCAATGGCTTGGTTATAAGACTTGTCCACATCCGTCACATACAGATGCAGGCCCACCGACGGTGAATTGTCAGGATTGTTCAACGGCCCTTGATCACACGGCGTGCCGAGCATGATCGCGCAGTCGCCGATCCTCAGTTCGGCATGCCCGATCCCGCCGTCCGGCATGGCCAGGCGCATGACTTCGATGGCGCCAAAGGCCTTCTTGTAGAACTCGATCGCTTCAGCCGCTTTTTTGATGCCCAGATACGGGGTGATGCTGTGATAACCCTCTGGAATGGGTTTGACGCTCATGATGAATCTCCCTGTTTGTTGTTGTGGGTGAAAAGATGTCCTGTGCCGATTTCCGGCCGAATAAATATAGGTCAGCATCATGTTGGCTACCGAACGCCCGACGAGCTGCAACGCTGTTCAGCCAACAACAGTGCAGCAGCAAATTGCTCTACTGCGTCATGCCAGAACCTGAAAAACACCCTTCAACTGCCTGAAAACAATAGCGCTGGACCTCGGCACAGAAGCTGCAATGGCTCTGTTAAACACTGCTGCCCGGAACCTCAAATGCCTGAATCTGCCGTTTATCCGATCAACCCACCGGCCGCCCATCGAATTGCCGACGAAGCCGAAGCCTTGCGCGTCGCCGAGCGTGTCGCCGCTGTACTGCTGGAACAGGATGCCGAACGCGACCGCACCCGACAGGTGCCCGCCGAGATCGTCGATCTGTATTCCAATAGTGGTTTGTGGGGCATCAGCGTGCCTCGCGAGTTTGGTGGCGCGCAGGTGTCTTACGCGGTGCTGGCGCAGGTCATCGCGATCATTTCGGCCGCCGACCCGTCGTTGGGGCAGATTCCGCAAAACCACTATTGCCTGCTCGAAGATATCCGACTGCAAGGCACACCCGAACAACAGGCGCACTTTTTCGAGCTGACGCTGCAAGGCCATCGCTTTGCCAATGCCTTGTCGGAAACCGGCGGCAAAAACGTGCAGGACATTCAGGCGACCATCCGCCGCTATGGCGATGGTCATGTGATCAACGGACGCAAGGGTTACTGCACCGGTTCGCTCTACGCCCACTGGCTGGCGGTGTTGGCGCTGGATGAGGAACAGAAGGGTCAGTTGGCGTTCGTTGAGCGCGGAACCCAAGGGCTGGTGATCGTCGACGACTGGGACAGCATCGGCCAGCGCACCACGTCCAGTGGCACCGTGCTCGCCGAGGACTTGCACGTTTCGGCGTTCAATCTGTTCCCGACCTACCGTTCCTATGAAACGCCCACGCTGGCTGGCCCCTTCGCGCAATTGACCACGGCGGCCATCGACGCCGGCATTGCCCGCGCGGCACTGCGCGACACCATCGCCTTCGTTCAGCAATTCGCCCGGCCGTGGATTGATGCAGGCGTGGAAAAGGCCAGTGAAGATCCACTGACCATCATCCAGATCGGCGGCCTGGAGATTCGTCTGGAAGCCGCCGAAGCTTTGCTGGAGCGGGCAGGACGAGCGCTGGATGCGGCGCGTCCGGCGCCTGACGCAGACAATGTCGCCCAAGCCTCCCTCGCAGTGGCCAAGGCCAAGGTGCTGACCACCGAAATTGCGATCGAAGCCAGCAACAAACTCTTCGAACTCGGCGGCACCCGCTCGACACTGAGGAAGCACAACTTCGACCGCCACTGGCGCAACGCCCGGGTCCATACCCTGCATGACCCGGTGCGCTGGAAGTACCACGTGGTTGGCAACTGGCTGCTCAACGGCGTGAAACCGCCGCGCCATGACTGGTCGTGATCAATGGCCGAATTGCTGAAACATATCTATTGGGCCGACATCGCCCAGGCCTGCCTCGACACACTGAGCATGCTCGGCGCCGCGCTGGGATTCACCGTGCTGCTAGGACTGCCGCTGGGGGTGGTGCTGTTCCTCACCGGCAAGCGCCAGTTGCATGAGGCGATCGGCGTTTACCGCGTGCTGTCGGTGATCGTGAACATGCTGCGCTCGCTGCCGTTCATCATTTTGCTGATCGTGCTGATTCCCCTGACCACGCTGCTGGTCGGCACCTCGCTTGGCGTGCCCGGGACCATTCCACCGCTGGTGGTCGGCTGTACGCCGTTCTTCGCGCGGTTGGTGGAAACGGCGCTGCGCGAAGTGGATCGCGGGGTCGTGGAAGCAACCCAGGCCATGGGCGCGAATACGTGGCAGATCATCCGCCACACCTTGTTGCCCGAGGCGCGGGGAGGGTTGTTGGCGGCAGTCACGGTGACCGCGATTGTGCTGGTCGATTACACGGCGATGGCCGGGGTGATTGGCGGCGGCGGATTGGGCGACCTGGCGATCCGCTACGGCTACCAGCGTTTTCAGACCGACGTCATGGTGGTCACGGTGATGCTGTTGCTGATCCTGGTTCAGGCCCTGCAAATGACCGGCGACCGATTGGTCGCGCGCTACAGCCGACGATAAGTTTTATTCAAAAGAAAGCAATCAGGCCCCACGTCCACCTAACGACGGCCACTCAAGCTGCCTAGGAGCACATCATGAAAAAGACCCTGGCCATTCTGGCTGCCTTAGTGTCGTTGAGCGTTCACGCCAACGAAAAACTCATCGTCGGCGCGACCCCGGTGCCGCACGCGGAAATCCTCGAATTCGTCAAACCGACCCTGGCCAAGGAAGGCGTGGACCTGGACATCAAAGTCTTCAACGACTTTATCCAGCCCAACCAGCAGTTGGCGTTGAAGAACCTCGACGCCAATTACTACCAGTACCGGCCGTTTCTCGATGATTACAACAAGTCTCGCCATACCGATCTGGTGCCCGTAGTCGGCGTACACATTGAGCCGTTCGGTGCCTACTCGACCAAGATCAAAAACATCGCCGAGCTGAAAGACGGCGCCACCGTGTCTATCCCCAACGACCCGGTGAACAGCGGCCGCGCGCTGGTGCTGTTGCACGAAGCCGGGCTGCTCAAACTCAAGGACCCGAGCAATACCCTGGCGACTCAACGGGACATCGTCGACAACTCCAGACACCTGAAAATTCGTGAACTGGAAGGCGCGTTGCTGGCGCGTTCCGTGAGTCAGGTTGACCTGGCGTTTGTCTTTGCCAACTACGCCCTGGAGGYGGGGATCGATACCAATAGCGCGTTGATCGTCGAGAAGGGCAAGAGCTTGTACATCGAGTTTCTGGTGGCACGGCCGGACAACATCAATGATCCGGGCTTGCAGAAACTGGCCAAGGCGTTGAATTCTGATGAGGTTCGGCAGTTCATTTTGACCCGCTACAAGGGGCAGATTGCGCCGGGGTTCTAAACCTTCATTGAATGTCAGTAAGTCATCKTCGGAACGCCGCCCGGAGCAGGCTCRCTCCCACACTGGATCTCCTGTGAACACAAAATTTGTGAACACCTCAGATCAAATGTGGGAGYGAGCCTGCTCCGGGCGGCGTTCCGACGATGACCGCGCCGCTAATTTGGAGGTTGAATTCGATTCCAGCAGCTGCGCCCCCGCTAAATCGATAACTGCATCACACGTTCGCCCTGAACATTTTCCATCACCCGGCGCTTGTTCACGGCCAGCTCGCCGATCTTGATCAGCCGCGTGCGCGTCACGTTACGGCTCAGGCCCAGCAGGGCTGCGGTGTGGACCTGGTTGTAATGGCAGAAGCGATAGGCCGCGCGCAACAACGCGTCTTCGACTTTTTCATGCAGTGCACCGGCCTGTTCTGCGAAGAGTTTCTGAAAGGCCCGATCCAGCAAGGCTTCCGGTGAATCGTCGATGTTGGCGTTGTAATCGTCCTGGCGCTCGATGCGCATGTTGGACAAGCGCAGGTCATCGCGTTCGATCACGCCGTTACGGCAGATCAGCAGCGTGTGGTGGATGACGTTTTCCAGCTCGCGGATGTTGCCCGGCCAACTGTAGCTGCGCAGTTTCAGTTCGGCTTCTTTGCTGATGGTGATGCTGCCGTAGCCCAGGCGCTGACTGTAGGTTTCGACGAAATGTCGAGTCAGCGGCAGGATATCGCCGGGCCGCTCGCGCAAAGGGTTCAGCTCCAGGCTGACCACGTCGAGACGATAATAAAGGTCTTCGCGAAAATGCCCGGCATTGATGGCTTTTTCCAGTTGCACATTGGTCGCGGCCAGTACACGCACGTCGATAGGAATGCTCTTGCGCGAGCCGAGTCGAACCACTTCACGCTCCTGCAACACACGCAATAACTTGACCTGAATCGCCATCGGCAGATCACCGATTTCATCGAGGAACAGCGTGCCACCATCGGCCTCCTCGAACCATCCAGCCTTGGCGCTCAATGCGCCGGTGAAGGCGCCTTTTTCGTGGCCGAACAGTTCGGCCTCGACCAGCGATTCGGAGAACGCGCCGCAGTTCACCGCCACGAACGGCCGGTTGCGCCTGCCGCTGAGGTTGTGGATGTGCCGCGCCACCAACTCCTTGCCTGTGCCGGTTTCGCCGATGATCAGCACGCTGGCTTCACTGGGCGCGACTTGTTGCAGATGAGCGAGTAAAGCCCGGGATTTCGGGTCTTCGAACACTTGCGCAGTGGCGCGGATCGAGGTGGCCAGCGCGGGCGAGGGCGGTAGGGTCAGCAGTTGCATGGGGTTCACTCCATGAAGAGAGGGCTATGAATAGAAAGTCGGAATCGGCAGGGCCTGGTTCAACGCCCAGTCACCCAGTTCATGGAGTTTGTAATCCACCGGGTCGTGCAGGGTTTGCGTGCGCAAGTTGCGCCAGTGGCGGTCCAGTCGCAGGGAGGCGTGTGTCGAGCGCGCACCGGTCACTTCGAACAGCCGGCTACACAGATCCAGGCCGTTGCGTGTGGCGGCGACTTTGGCGGTGGCGATGGCGGTGGCCAGATGTCCACGTTCTTCAGCGCTGAGATTCGGGCCTTTCGCCCAAGCCTTGTCGAGCAGTTCGGCGGCGCGTTCCACCAGCAATCGAACGCCTTCGAGGGCGACCCAGAATTCGCCGTAATGGCCGAGTACATAAGGGTCCTGACGCACATCCTGAACAGTGGATTTGTGCCACGGCCGGGTTTCGGTGAGCGTGTATTGCCGCGCTTCTTCGAAGGCGCCTTCGGCGATGCCGAGGAACATGTGCGTGAACGTGAGTTGCGCAATCAACGGCCGCAAGCAGGCAAACGGGGTGCTCAACGGGCCAGGATCCAGCAACAGTTCCGACTCTTCGACCCGCACCCGTTCGAACGTGGCGCTGCCGCTGTCGGTCTGGCGCTGGCCCATGTTGTTCCAGTCGTTGTGCAGGGTGATGCCACTGCGACCGCTGGGAATCGCGGCGATCAACAGCTTGCCACCTGCGCTTTCATCGACGGCGGAGGCGATCAGCATCTGCGAATCGCTGGCGCCGGAGCAGAAGCTTTTCTTGCCGGAAAACTCACGCCAGCTACCGAGGTTTTTCACTACCGTGCGGGTGTCCAGCGGGTTGAGGGCGTTACCCCAGAACCAGTTCTTGCGTGCGGTCTGTTCGAACCATGGCTGCCATTGTTCGGGCTTGGCGAACAGGCGCACGGTGGCGAGCATCAAGTGATGAAAGCCGAAGACATGCGCAATCGAGCTGTCCACCTTGGCGAATTCACGCACGATGGTCAGCGTTTCACTCCAACTGGCGCCGAGACCGCCGTACTGAACGGGAATGCTCAAGCCCAGCAGGCCGCTGTGGCGCAGGGCATCGCGTTCAACCTTGGGCGTGCCGCCGCGCTCGTCGCGTTCGACGGCGGTCAGGGCAAACCCGGCGGCCAATTGGCGGGCGGTTTGCAATGGGGATAACAGAGTGCTGTGCGGCTTGGCGGTCACGCGGGGGTTCCTCATAAATTCGACACAAATCCCCTGTGGGAGCGAGCAGGCTCGCTCACACAAGGGTTGTCCATCAGGCCGTGGCTTTGGTGGGTAGCACATCATTGGCAATCATTTCGCCAAACGGCCCGGTGAGGTTGGTAACGCCGCGCCCGGCCAGACTCGCGTAGGGCTCCGGCAACAACGGAAACACCAGCTCGGCAAAGCGATAAGCCTCTTCAAGGTGCGGATAGCCGGAGAAGATGAAACTCTCGATCCCCAGGTCCGCGTATTCCTTGATTCTCGCGGCCACTTGCTGAGGATCACCTACCAGCGCGGTCCCGGCACCGCCTCGCACCAGACCGACACCGGCCCAGAGATTGGGGGCAATTTCCAGGTTGTCACGACGTCCGTCATGCAGTGCCGCCATGCGTCGCTGGCCTTCGGAGTCGAAACGCGAGAACGACTTCTGCGCCGCCTCGATGGTTTCATCGCTGATGTGCTCGATGAGTTTGTCTGCGGCTTTCCAGGCTTCCTCGGCGGTTTCGCGCACGATCACGTGCAAGCGAATCCCGAACTTCACCGTACGACCGTTTCGCGCCGCGCGCTCGCGCACATCGGCAAGCTTTTGCGCCACGGCGGCCGGTGGTTCGCCCCAAGTCAGGTAGACATCGACCTGCTCGGCGGCCAGTTCATGGGCGGCTTCGGAGGAGCCACCGAAGTAAAGCGGCGGGTAGGGCTTTTGTACCGGTGGATACAGCGCCTTGGCGTTCTGCACTTGAAGGTGTTTGCCTTCGAAATCCACCGCTTCGCCCTGCAACACCCTGCGCCAGATTTGCAGAAACTCGTCGGTGACTTCGTAGCGTTCGCTGTGATCGAGGAAAATACCGTCGCCACGGTTTTCATCCGGGTCGCCACCGGTCACTACGTTGATCAACAAGCGACCGTTCGACAAACGGTCCAGCGTGGCTGCCATGCGCGCCGAGACCGTCGGCGAGATGATCCCCGGACGGATGGCCACCAGATAACGCAGGCGTTCAGTCAGTGGTACCAACGCCGAAGCAATTACCCACGAGTCCTCGCAAGAACGCCCTGTGGGAATCAGCACGCCGTGATAGCCAAGACTGTCCGCGGCCTGGGCCACTTGTTTGAGGTAGTTGAGCGTGACCGGGCGTGCGCC
Source organism: Pseudomonas sp. P5_A12 (assembly GCF_056400685.1). NCBI lineage: Bacteria > Pseudomonadati > Pseudomonadota > Gammaproteobacteria > Pseudomonadales > Pseudomonadaceae > Pseudomonas > Pseudomonas sp. P5_A12. Next base: position 50,231 of record NZ_JBFUKU010000012.1, read on the forward strand.
CTGAGTGGTGCCCAGGTAATGACCGTCACCGTGGGTAGGCAGGAACCAGAAAACATCCATGAAGAAATCCTTAAGCGATTTTCAGCAGATTTTTGTGGGGCACGCCGAACAACGGCGCGGCGCGTTCGGCAGCAAGGCGAATGCGGGCCTTCAAGGGCTCACTGGTTATTTGGTAGTTGGAGAAATCGGCTTCAGTGGCGTAGACACCAATCGGCAAGGTCAGGGCCTGGAAGAAACTGAACAGTGGGCGCAACTGATGATCGAGGACCAGCGCGTGACGTTCGCTGCCACCTGTGGCAGCCAGCAACACCGGCGTGTCGATCAGGGCATTGAGGTCAATCAGGTCGAACAAGTGCTTGAGCAACCCCGGATAGGAGCCGCGATAAACCGGCGCGGCAACGATCAGCAGGTCAGCGTTCTCGATCGCTTGCAGCTCGGCTTCAATCTCGGCGCCCAGCTCTTGTCGTGAGAGGGCCGCACCCAAGGGGCGGGCGATGTCGCCGAGTTCGATCAGCCTGCTCTCGATTGGCAATTGCGCCGACAGTTCGCTCAGAAGCGCCTGAGTCAGCACCAGGGTGCGAGACGGACGCCAGGTACCGCCCGAGAGGGCAACGACTTTCAGTGCACGGGACATGATCAGTTCCTTTTTCAACAGTTGCTCAGGGAGCAGTGAGTAGTCCTTGGCTTGAGCAAGAGCTGTACCAATCCTTCGGGCCCCTGTTTAAGGGGTTTTGAGCATGTTTGTCGGTGAACGCTGTGCTGGTTTCAGGGCTGTTTGCTGGATGACTGTTGCCGGGTAAACAGTTGTTCAGGCAACAGTTCGTGAAGCGATGGCGTTGTTATAAAGGTTGTTTGTTATTCCTCAAAAGACATTAAATAAATATTAATAGGCCTAAATAGAATATGTGTCGGTGCGGCTTGAGTGTGTTTGCCAAAGTCGATAGCCACTATCGAGAGCGTTGATTTCTGCCACTTAAATAGCGCGAGTAGCCTGTGTTCATTCCCCCGAACCCAGATGCAGGACGCCAACAATGAAACCTCTAATCGCCACTTTCTTGCTGCTTGCGATCTCCGTGCTTGCCGGATGTGCCAGCCATGCTTCACCGGAATTACGGCCATACACCGCCGAAGAATCCAGGGAATTGGCGCTTGAGGAATTGAACCGTCGTGGTCTGTCTTTCGAGGAGTACCACGCGAAGAAAGCAGCATTGCTCGGTCAACCGCAAAAACCGTTTGGTTTTGATAAACAAGGTGAGATGAACGCCGAACGCGCTGTACAGCTTCACGGTCGGCCAAGCTGATCGAAAACTGTACCGCTCGAAGTTTTACGTAACTGTCCGTGGGTTTCCCGCAAGGCGTGCGATAGGGTCTTAACACTTGATTGACCCTAATGGACTGCCGCCATGACGCTCTCACTTGATCTGCTGATGGGCTTCGCCCTGTTTGCGCTCGTCACCTCGATTACTCCCGGCCCCAACAACACGATGTTGCTGGCATCGGGCCTGAACTTCGGCTTTAACCGCACCATTCCGCATATGTTGGGCATCACCTGTGGCTTCTTTGTCCTGGTGGTTRCCGTGGGATTTGGCCTCGGCGCCGTGTTCCAGACTTATCCTTTGCTCTACACGGTGTTGCGTTATGTTGGCGCGGCCTATTTGCTGTATCTGGCGTGGAAAATTGCTCATTCAGGTCCGGTCTCCGAGAGTGAGAAGGGGGAGAGCAAGCCCATCAGTTACCTGGGTGCAGCGGCGTTTCAATGGGTCAATCCCAAGGCGTGGATCATGGCTATCGGTGCCATCAGCACCTACACGCCAATGCAGGGCTATTTCACCAATGTGCTCGTGATTGCGGCGGTGTTCGCGTTGATCAACTTGCCGAGCGTCAGCGTCTGGGCGGGGTGCGGCACGCTGTTACGCAACGTGTTGAAGGATCGCCGCTGGTTGCGTCTGTTCAACTGGGGCATGGCCTTGCTGTTGGTGGCTTCGCTGTACCCGTTACTTCTTGAAAGCATTAGCTGACGCATCGCTTCAACCGCTTGCCCGATGCCTGTTAAGCTCGACTTCAGGAGCGTTCCTACGCACTTTTAAATGAAGTTGTTCTTCTTTAACGGCCTCCGATCAGGTATTTCTAACGTACTGAGATATCGGCGCAGCTCACAAGGCTGCGCTTTGACGTTTCCGTTACGAGCCTCCTGATCCCGGAACACGCTCTGCGAGTCTTTTATGAATAAACGTCCGTTGTATTTCGATTACGCCGCCACCACGCCGGTGGATGAGCGGGTCATCAAGGTCATGGTCGAGTGTCTGGGTTTTTCCGGCAATTTCGGCAACCCGGCGTCCAGCTCCCACGCCTTTGGCCAGCAGGCCAGACAGTCGGTCGAGCACGCCCGGCAGCAGGTTGCAGAACTGGTCGGCGCACAGGCTGCGCAGATCGTCTGGACCTCCGGCGCCACTGAATCCAACAACCTCGCGCTCAAGGGCGTGGCCCAGGCACGGGGCGTCGGCGGCGGGCACATCATTACCAGTCAGATCGAACACAAGGCAATTCTCGACACGGCGAAACAATTGCAGGACGCCGGTGTTGCTGTGACGTATCTGGTGCCTGACGCCGATGGTTTGATCACAGCGCAAGCGGTCAGCGAGGCATTGCGCGAAGACACCTTTCTGGTGTCGCTGATGCTGGTCAACAACGAACTGGGTACGGTCAACGATATCGCCTCCATCGGCGAAGTCGTCCGCGCTCGCGACGTGTTGTTCCATGTCGACGCCGCTCAAGGTGCCGGCAAAGTGGCCATCGATCTGGCCCGCTTGCCGGTGGACCTGATGTCGTTTTCCGCGCACAAGCTCTACGGCCCCAAAGGCATCGGTGCGCTGTACGTCGGTCCGCGCGCGCAGCAACGCTTGCAGGCACAGAT
>NZ_JBFUKU010000013.1:0-52848 GCF_056400685.1 Pseudomonas sp. P5_A12
GTAGTAGACGCCGAGTGTCCCGTCCAGCCAGGCCGGCGACCACTTGGCCATCACGCCCCAGTCACCGCTGTTGTGCGGGTTCAGGTCATTACCCCGACGCACGTTGGTCAACGCGTCGCACGGTGCCAGGCCACACCCCAACGGGCTGCCCGGAACCACGGCGTTGGTGTTGCCCAACAGGAACGATTTCGCACCGAAGCCCACCAGGTCGGAACCACCGTAGTAGGTGCCCGCTTCCGGCAGGCGAGCGGCGTCCCAATCCAGGAAGTACTGGGCACCCACGGTCAACTCGGGGTTGACGGTGAACGTCATCGACAACTGGTTACGCGGAACGAACAGCTCCTTGGCTTCCGTACCCGGTGACGCGGCCAGTTTGGCCAGGTCTAGGCCGGACTGGCCGTAGCTGATCGAGTGCACCGGGTTGAGAATGGTCTCGCCCCAGAACACGTTGTGCTGACCGGCCTTGGCGCTGAACAACGATTCCTCACCCACTTCGGTGCTGTAGAACACGAACGCATCGAGAATCTCGCCCGACGGACCGCTGTAATAACGCTGGGCGTAGTTGCTCAGGTGCGGGCTGCCAAAACCGACGTTGTCGTTGGTGACGGGGGCCAGGCGTGGATCGTTGGCGACCAGGCCGGAGCGTGAGTCATTGCCGTTGACGAACGGGTTGGARTTGGAGCCGGTGTTGTCATACGCCTTGTCGTACCAGCTGGCAGCACTGACGCGAAAGCCCATGGCGTTCTTGTAGACCACGTCCATCTCGGTCAACAGGTCGACACGGTTGGTGATGTTGGTTCCGGACTTGCGGAAGTTGTAGTCGCCATCGTTGTTGTTTGGCGTCCCCAACATGCGCGTGTCGGCGCTTTCGGTGCGCACACCGTAGTTGTACTTGACGGTGTTATCGATACGCGCGGCCCAGTCCGGGTTGCCCGTATCCAGCTCAACCGCCTGGGCGGTCGGCATGGAAGCCGCCAGGATGGCCGAAGCCAGCAAGGTGTAGCGCGAAACCGTGAACCCTTGACGCATATTGTTGGGCATTGCGTGTCTCCGCCTGCTTATATTTTTTTACTAGCGTAGCGACATTCCCGCACTTCCTTGTTCCACGGGCTTTCCTGATTACATTTTTTTACGGGTCAAGGCACCGAATATGGCTGTGGAGTAAAAAATTCACAGACAAGCGGTGTTGAATTAAATATTTCAATGTTCTAGTCTCGATTCCACGTTGTACGAGATCAACCGCTGTTAGCACCTAAAAAACAAACAATCGGGAGCAAACATGAAAGCGAAAGTGATGTTGGGACTGTTCATGACGGCCGCAGTTTCTCTGCCAGCCTGGGCCGCGGACTGGACCGTGGGTGCTAACGTTGGCAACGTGCCTTGGGAGTTTCAGGACTCCAAAGGTGAGTTTGTCGGCTTCGAAGTCGATGTTGTAAATGAGGTGGCCAAACGCGCCGGAAAGAGCGTCGAGTTCGTCAACATTCCTTTCAACGGCCTGTTCAGTGCCGTGCAATCCAAACGAGTCGACATTGCAATTTCATCAATCACCATCACTCCGAAACGTCTTGAGTCGGTAGCCTTTGCGCAGCCTTACTTCGACAGTGACCAGTCCCTCACCGCACTGACCACGTCCAAGGTCAAGAGCCTGGGCGATATGAATGGCAAGGTGGTGGGCGTCGACACCGGCTCCACCGGTGACATGTGGATAGGTCAACACAAGGATGAGTACAAATTCGAAGATGTTTCGCGCTACGAAGGGCTTTCGCCGGCCATGCTCGATCTGGCTTCCGGGCGCATCGATGGCTACCTCAGCGACATTCCGGCGGTGCTCTATTACATCAAGGACAAGCCGCAGTACTCCATCGTTGCGCGAATTCCCACCGGCGAACGCTATTCGCTGATGCACGCTAAAGGTTGGGAAATGAGCGATCAGGTCAACGACATCATCAGCAAGATGAAAGAAGACGGCACACTCGGAAAGATCCACAAACAGTGGTTCGGCACCGAAGCCAACAAAGATTCGAGCACCCTGCAGGTGACCGCTGTCCTCAAGTAAGCCTTGCCGATGATGCGTGAAAGTGGCGACGCCAGTTCGCCACTTGTATTGACCGAGGTAACCCATGGATCTTTTGCAGACATTTTTTAACTGGAACGTGCTCGTCGAGTCGCTTCCGCTGATGATGCGCGGCCTGGGCGTGACCATTTTGCTGGGGGTGGTGAGTATTGCCCTTGGCCTGGTGGGCGGGCTTTTGCTGGCATTGCTGCGGTTGTACTCCTACGCACCTGTTCGAGCACTTGCGCGTATCTACATCGATATCATGCGCTCCATTCCACTGCTGGTTTTGTTGGTGCTCATCTACTACGCGCTGCCTTTTGTGGGCATTCGACTGTCGTCTTTTGCTGCCGCTGCCAGCGCGCTTTCGCTGGTGTCATGCGCCTACAGCGCGGAGATTTTTCGCTCGGGCATCGAGGCCATTCCCCGTGGCCAGTTCGAAGCTTCGGCCTCTCAGGGCATGAGCTTTTTCAATACCATGCGCGACGTTGTTTTGCCGCAGGCCATCCGCATCGTCATGCCGCCCATGACCAGCAATTGCATCAACGTCATGAAAGACACGGCGCTCGCCTCGGTGGTAGCGATGCCGGACTTGCTCAAGCAAGCCACCCAGGCGCAAGCGCTGGCGGCCAATCCGACGCCGCTGGTAGGGGCCGCGTTGCTGTACCTGTTGCTGCTGTTGCCGTTAGTGCAAATGGTCAGCTGGGTCGAACGTCGTAACGCCTCTGGAGGAAAAACCGCATGAGCACGTTGATCGACATTGAAAAACTCGACAAGTACTACGGCAACTTCAAGGCGTTAAGCGATATCAACCTGCAGGTTGAAGAAGGCGAAGTGGTGGTGATTCTGGGCCCTTCCGGCTCGGGGAAATCGACCTTGATCCGCTGCATCAATCTGCTGGAGAACTACCAGCAAGGGCATATCCGCGTGGCCGGCGAGCGGGTTGAAAGCGGTCCGCGACTGGCCGCCATCCGCAGTGAAGTGGGCATGGTGTTTCAGAGCTTCAACCTCTATCCGCACCTGACTGTGCTCGACAATGTGTCGCTGGCGCCGATTCGTGTGCGCGGTCTGAGCCGGCGTGATGCGCATGCCAGGGCCAAGGAACTCCTGGTGAAGGTCGGCATGGGCGATCACTCGCACAAATACCCCAGCCAATTGTCCGGCGGCCAGCAGCAGCGTGTTGCCATTGCCCGCACCATGGCCATGGAACCACGGGCGATCCTGTTCGACGAACCGACGTCGGCACTGGACCCGGAAATGGTGGGCGAGGTCCTCGATGTCATGCAAAACCTCGCGCGTTCCGGCGTCACGATGGTCGTGGTCACTCACGAAATGGGCTTTGCCCGGCGGGTCGCCGACCGGGTGATCTTCATGGAAAGCGGACGCATTGTTGAGCAGAACACCCCGGAGCCGTTTTTTACCGCGCCTCAGGAACCCCGCACGCAAGCGTTCCTGCAAGCCATCCTGCACCATTGAATCAGACTGGAGAAAAGTAGAGTGAATCCTCTCGATATAGATTACGTTCGCAAGCAATTTCCAGGTCTGGCCGGTGGCTATGCCTACATGGATAACGCCGGTGGCTCGATGGTGCTGAGCGCCGTGGCTGAGCGGGTCAGTGATTATCTGCTCAACAGCAGCGTGCAGCTGGGCGCTTCCTACCAACCTTCTGTCGATGCGGGCGAGCGCGTGATGCAGGCGCGTCACGCGGTGATGCAGTTGATCAACGCCGAGCATCCCGAAGAAGTGATCATGGGCGGCTCGACCACTCACTTGTTGCAAATACTGTGTCGTGCCATCGCTCCGTCCATCGTGGCAGGTGATGAAATCATCGTCACCAATTGTGATCACGAAGCCAACATCGGCCCTTGGGTCAAGCTGTGCGAAAGTCGCGGTGCGACCCTGCGGGTATGGCAGGTCAATCCTGATAGCTGTGAGCTTGAACTGGATGACCTTCAGGTTTTGCTCAATCACAAAACCCGTTATGTGGCCATGACCCACACGTCGAATATTCTCGGCTCGGTCAATCCGGTTGCCGAGGTTGCGCGGCGTGTCCATGCGGTAGGCGCCAAGCTGTGTGTGGACGCCGTCGCTTATGCGCCACACCGTCTGGTTGATGTGCAGGCCAGCGGCGCCGATTTCTACGTCTACAGTTTCTACAAAACCTTCGGTCCGCACTTTGCTGTGCTGTGGGGACGTCGGTATCTGTTGCTGGAGATGCCGAGCCTCAACCATTTCTTTATCGGCCAGGACGTAGTGCCTTACAAATTGCAGCCCGGTAACGTCAACTATGAGTTGTCCTTCGGCTGTATCGGCATTTGCGATTACCTGCTCGATATCAGCACCAGGCTTGGCGCAGAAGGCAGCGAGCGCAAACGCATGCAGGCGGCTTTCGATGCCTTCGAAGTGCAGGAAGATCTGCTTGCCGAGCGTTTGCTGGCCTTTTTACGTCAGCGCGAAGGTGTTCGAATCATTGGCAAGGCGCATACCCGCAATCGGGTGCCAACGATCAGTTTCGTGGTCGAGGGCGTTCAGTCCGAGGCGGTCGTGCGCAGGGTCGATGAGCATCGGATTGGCATCCGCTTTGGTGATTTCTATGCGCGGCGGCTTATCGAAGCCCTTGGGCTTGACCGGTTTGGCGGGGTAGTGCGAGTGTCGCTGGCGCATTACAACACGCTGGAAGAAGTCGACCGGCTCATCGCGGCGCTGGATCAAGCCATCACAGCGTTACGTTGATCGACGCACACACTTTTTATTTTACGAGCCTTCCCTATGGCCTTACCTGAAACCCTTGCAGCGCTGCGTGACTGTATCGCGGCCCAGCACGAACAACTGACCGGTCGCCTGCGCGATGCTGCACGATTCCTGATCGACAACCCGCATGAGGTCGCACTCAGCACGGTGGCCGAACTGGGTAAGCGTTCAAACATCGCACCGTCGGCTTATATTCGGCTGGCTCAGGCCCTGGGCTTTTCTGGTTTCAAGGACTTGCAGCGGTTGTTCCGCGCACCGCTGCAACAGGCTGCCGACACCCACTACAGCGAGCGAATCCGCCACTACGGCGGTGAGACCTTGCTGGAAGATCCGAGTGATGTCGGCGGGATTTTGCGCGAGTTCAGCCAGGCCAACATCGTTTCTCTGGAACACCTGGCGGAGGGCGGTGAGCAGGCCAATATCGAAGCGGCTATCGCCCACTTGCAAGCCGCTCGAACCACCTTCGTCATCGGCATGCGCCGCGCGTTTCCGGTGGCTGCGTACCTCAGTTATGCATTGAGCCGCGTCGGTCAGCGCACCGTGCATATCAGTGGTGCGGGCGGTACGTTGCCCGAACAGGTCAGTGCCATTGCCGATGATGATTTGTTGATTGCTGTCAGCTTTCCTCCGTACGCCCGTGACACCGTTGAGGCTTGTCGTCTGGCGAGGGAGGCGGGTGTGACGCTGGTTGCGATCACCGACAGCGTACTCAGCCCTATCGGGCAGATGGCCGATACGGTGATTGAGGTCAACGACGCCGAGTTACTGGGCTTTCGGTCACTCACCGCTTCGTTCTGCATTGCACAAACCCTGGCCATGGGGCTGGCCTTCCGCGAGTGGGGCTCCCTGAGTCATGAGCGGTTAAACGATATCGACTGTTAAACGCCCTGTTTTCAACTTTTTGATCCATTAGCCAGAACTTCAGGAGTACATCCCGATGGTTTCACCTGCCCGCGATTTGATCGGTTACGGTAAAAAACGCCCCCAAGGCACTTGGCCCAATGGTGCGCGTTTGGCCGTCAGCCTCGTCATAAACTACGAAGAAGGTTCCGAGCGCTCGCTGGCCATGGGTGACCCGGACCAGGAATCAATGACCGAGTGGGGCAGCTATTCAATACCCGACGGCACCCGCAATCTGGCGATGGAGTCGATGTATGAGTACGGTTCTCGCGTCGGGATCTGGCGCATTCTGGATATTCTCGAACAGCAATCGGTTCGTGCGACGTTTCATGCGTGCGCAGTGGCCTTTGAGCAAAACCCTGATGTCGCCCGTGCGGCGGTGGCCGGTGGTCATGAAATTTGCAGCCACGGCTATCGCTGGGAGGAAGTCTTTCGCCTGACCGAGGAGCAGGAGCGTGAACACATGCGCCTGGCGATCGAGTCATTCGAGCGCACCTGTGGCAAGCGTCCTGTTGGCTGGTATTGCCGCTATGGTGCCAGCGTCAACACACGTCGCCTGGTCGTGGAAGAGGGCGGCTTTCTCTACGATTCCGATGCCTACAACGACGATGTTCCCTACTTTGTCGAGGTTGAGGGGCAGCGTCACCTCGTGGTGCCTTACACCGCCGACGTGAACGATTTTCGCTACTGGAACTCGCCGGGGCTGTCCCAGGCATCGGACTTTTTCGAGTACATGAAAGAAAGCTTTGAGGTCCTTTATGAGGAGTCCGCTGAAGGACCCCGCATGATGTCGATCGGGTTGCATCCACGCATGGTGGGCCGTCCGGGGCGGGTGAGGGCGATCAAGCAATTCATCGAATATGCCAAGCAACACGGTGGGGTCTGGTTCGCTACACGAGAAGAAATCGCTCGTGCCTGGCTTCAACGAGCTTGATCGCGTGGCAATCACACCGGGTCAAAAAAGTGATGCGCTATTCCCCACTGTGATGAAAAAGTTCAGGGGGAACAGCCAGCCCGCCTGACCGGCTGGTGCCGGTTACTTCTGGAAGAGGCCTGATATGCAACCTTTTGATACGGTCATTCGCAACGCCCGCGTGGTAACCGCCGCGGACACGTTCACCAGCGATATCGGTATTCGTGATGGGCGCATCGTCTCCCTTGGCCTGGACCTGCCGCAAGGTCACCAGGAAATCGACGCGGCAGGCCGGCATGTCACCCCCGGTGGCATCGACAGCCATGTGCACCTCGACCAGCCGACTGGCGACGGCTCGGTGATGGCCGATGACTTCTTCAGCGGCACGGTCTCGGCGGCCTGCGGCGGCACCACCACCGTCATCCCGTTCGCCTGCCAGCAGAAGGGCGAAAGCCTGCGCTCTGCCGTCGATGACTACCATCGTCGGGCCGGTAACAAGCCGGTGATCGATTATGCCTTCCACCTGATCGTCACCGACCCCACCCCGCAGGTGCTGCGTGAAGAACTGCCGGCCTTGATTGCTGAAGGCTATACATCGTTCAAGATCTACATGACCTACGATGCGCTGAAGTTGGGCGACCGAGAGATTCTCGAGACGTTGTCGGTCGCGCGCCGTGAGGGCGCCATGGTGATGCTCCACGCCGAGAACAGCGATTGCATCGCCTGGCTTACCGAGCGACTACTGGCGGCCGGGCTGACTGCGCCGCGTTACCACGCCGCGTCGCGGCCGATGCTGGTGGAGCGCGAAGCGACCCATCGTGCCATCGCCCTTGCCGAGTTGGTGGACGTGCCGATCTTGATCGTGCACGTGTCGGGTCGCGAGGCCGTGGAGCAGATTCGCTGGGCCCAGAGCCAGGGGTTGAAGGTGTACGCCGAAACCTGTCCGCAGTACCTGTTCCTGACCGCCGACTCGCTGGGGTGTGACGACAGCTTCGAAGGTGCCAAGTGCATCTGCAGCCCGCCGCCGCGCGATGTTGCAAACCAGCAGGTGATCTGGGATGGCCTGGAGAACGGCTCGTTCGAGATTTTCTCGTCAGACCACGCACCCTTTCGCTTCGATGGCCCGAATGGCAAGAAGGCCCACGGTGAAGTGGTGTCGTTCGACCAGATCGCCAACGGCATTCCCGGTGTCGAAACCCGCATGGCACTGCTCTGGTCCGAAGGCGTGCGCACTGGGCGCATCACCCCGCAAAGCTTTGTTGCGCTGACCTCCACGAATGCCGCCAAGATGTATGGGCTGTATCCGCGCAAGGGCAGCATCGCTATTGGCGCGGATGCCGACCTGGTGATCTGGAACGAAGGTGAGTCAGTGCAGCTGTGCAACGAAATGCTGCACCACAACGTCGATTACACGCCTTACGCCGGCATGACGCTGAGCGCCTGGCCGGCCATGACCCTGTCTCGCGGTGAGGTGGTCTGGGACGGCGAGCCGCGCGGTGAGGCGGGTCGCGGCCAGTTTCTGCCGTGCGAGCGCCCGGCGCCCGCGCAACTGCGCCGACGTAAGACTGAGTTGCCATTGTGAGTGCGGTCGCGCAGGTGGCCGAGATCCTGATTCGTGCTTGGCGTGAGGGGCGCCAACAACCGTTGCCAACCCTGGAACTGGCTAGCGAAGCCGAAGCCTATGCCGTGCAGCACCAGGTAGCGGATGCCCTCGGCTGGTTCGCCTCCGGGCCGCCAGCGGCCTGGAAACTGGGCGGCGCTCCGGGAGGGCTGATCAGCGCCGCCGGGGTACCGGCAATGGCGGTACACCCGTCGGGTTGGCAGGTTCCGCCGGGCGATGCCTTCGGTTTCGGGATCGAGGGAGAACTGATCGTGCGCCTGTCGCGCGACCTCGATCAGCACACTGATCTGGCCATGGCCTGTGCGGCGGTTGATGTGTGGATGCCGGGCATCGAACTGTGTGGCACGCGCTGGCTGCAGGGCGATCAGGCCGCGCCACTGCTTCGGCTGGCCGACCAGCAACTCAACCGCGCGCTGGTACTCGGTGCACCGCAAAAGCTGGGGGAAATGCCGGATTGGTCAAGACAACAGGTGGCGTTGCGGGTGGCCGGGGAGCCTGAGTTCGTCGGCGTTGGCAGCCATCCATTCGGTGAGCCGCTGAGTTCGCTGCCGTGGCTGGCGCGTCACGCTGCTGCACTGGGCAGCCCCTTGCGAGCCGGTGACCTGGTGGCGAGTGGTAGCTGGACCGGTATCTACTGGGCGTCGGCCGGGGTGCAAGTGGAAGTTGAGTTTGCCGGGATAGGACGGGTTGCCTTGTCGACTTGATACGTTTCAAAGGCTTGCTGATGTTCAGTTTACGGAGCCAGCCGGCGCATTTCGAGTACATGAAAGAAAGCTTCGAGGTCCTTTATCAGGAGTCCGCTGAAGGCCCCCGCATGATGTCGATCGGGCTGCATCCACGCAGGGTGGGCCGTCCAGGGAGGGTGAGGGCGATCAAGCAGTTCATCGAGTATGCCAAGCAACACGGCGGGGTCTGGTTTGCCACGCGTGAAGAAATCGCTCGTGCCTGGCTTGAGCGAAGTTAAAGGCGTGGCACTCTGCTGATTTCAAATTGCGCTGAGCGCTGCGGACTGTTTCGCGCGCTCGGCAATCAAGCAAATCTGTTCAAACAAAATGACCGCGGCATTGATCGAGGTGATTTTGTTGGCGTGATCTTTAGTCGGCATTGGGCAGACCACATCCCCCCCGATCACGTTCATCCCACGCATGCCATGCAGCACTTGCATGACATCCCACATACTCAGGCCTGGGTAGCCGGGTTCGATGTTGGAGACGCCGGGTGCGTAAAGGGGGTCAAGGGAGTCCAGGTCAAACGTGATGTAGACCGGCGTATCGCCGATGATTTCGCGGATCTCCTTGAACACGGACTCAGGTCCCCGTTTATGAAATTCCAGTGCCTCAATGACCCGGTAACCGGCTTTCTCACTAAAATTCCCTTCGGTCTCGGCGTCCATGTGCCCGCGCATACCAATCTGGATCACTTTTTTCGGGTCGACTAACCCTTCGTCACACATGATCTTCGCCCAGGCACCAGCCCATTCGACATTGCCGAGGAATTTGTCCCCGTAATCACTTGCGTCATAAGAGTCATGGTGGGCGTCAAAGTGGACCATGGCCAGCGGTTGGTTGACGACAGTGGATTGTGAGCTCACCAGCGCGCGCAAAATGGGCAGCGTGATGGAATGGTCGCCGCCGATAGAAACGGGTTTGACGCCTGCGGCAACCAAAGGCATGTAGAACGCCTGGATATCCTTGATTGTTTGATCGTTGTGCATCGCGTTCGGCAGTGGCGCGTCACCCATGTCTCGAACCCTGCATTCATTCCACGGCGATAGCTTGAACTCCCGGTGGACGCGACGATAACCCATGGACACATCCCTCAACGCGCGGGGTCCAAAATGTTGATCTCGCTCATTCCAGCCATTGCCACTGGAGTGCGGGACGCCAATCAGTCCTATGTCGACTTCGGTCGGATCACGTTCAAGTTCACAGCGAAACAGAGTGGGAACCCCCCACCAGGCAAACATTTCCATCTGTTCGAAATTCTTGTCGGTCATCACTTGCCCCTTATCCAATGTGCAATGCATTTCGCAGGACGCCGCGTCACGGAACGCGGCGGATGGGGCGCAGCATGTCCGTTTGATTCCATTGGATAAATGCAAAGTAATCATTCCTGGCATTGATAACTATCAATGTATTGCGCGTTGCATCCGTGAAATTTTCTCTGTAGGTTTTCATGAAATTATAAAAACATAATTTCACGAGGCCTCGAATGTTCCAGCAATCCAAGCGACACGTCGCCAGCTATTACGCCCACAGTTGCGCCAATCTCTTGAGTGCCCGGCCCGCACTTGTGGGGGAGCGCGACACCGAAGTCGTGATCATCGGCGCCGGGTTCAGTGGCCTGCACACCGCATTGCGCCTGGCGTTGGCCGGCCGGCGCGTGACGCTGCTGGAGGCCAGCCGTGTAGCGTGGGCCGCTTCGGGGCGCAATGGAGGGCAGGCCATTCTCGGCTGGTCCTGTGACATGCCACCGCTGGAAGCTGCATTGGGTTATGAGCGCGCAAGGCGCCTGTGGGACGGCATGCGTTGGGCCGCTCAGGAGTTGCGTGAATTACCGGGGCGACACGGTTTCGACTGTGACTATCGTGCCGGACACCTGTGGACCTCGGTCATGCCGCGCCGGGTCAGCCTGCTGACCGAGTGGCAATACGAGGCCGGTCACAAATGGGGGCATGATGGCTTGCAGTTCATCCCGCGTAAGCAGTTGTCCGATTGGGTTGCCAGCGATCGCTATCAGGCCGGTCTCTACGATCCAGAAGGTGCTCACCTCAATCCACTGAAACTGGCGTTGGGCCTGGCGGCGGCTATTGAGTGTGCTGGCGGTCGCATCCATGAACAGAGCAAAGCGTTGAGTTATCGAGAAGAGGGCGGTCGTTTCCGGGTGGATACCGAGCATGGGTCGGTAAAGGCCGATGTGCTGGTACTGGCCTGCAATGCCTATCTGGACCGGCTCGATCCGCAACTGTCCAGTTGTGTGTTGCCGGTCGGGACGTATCAAGTGGCGACCGCCCCCCTGACGCCAGAGCAGGCCACGGCGCTGCTGCCGAGCAATGTGTGCGTGACCGATAACCAGTTTGTCCTCGACTACTTCCGTCGCACACCAGACAACCGCTTGCTGTTCGGTGGCGGCTGCACCTACCTGGGCGGCATGCCCAAGGACATTGCCGCGGCAACACGACCGTTTCTGGAACGGGTCTTCCCGCAGCTCAAGGGTGTTGATCTGGAGTTTGCCTGGGGCGGACACATTGACCTCACCTTGAACCGTACACCGGACGTCGGACGTCGGGGTAATCGTTACTGGCTACAGGGTTACTCCGGCCACGGCGTGCTCCCGACACTGGCGGCCGCCCGCGCGGTGGCTGATGCGATTCTCGGTCAGGAGGATGAACTGGCGTTGTATCAAGGCTTGAGCAATGGCCGTTTTCCCGGCGGCAAGTACCTGGCCGCGCCGCTGGAAGCGATAGGCAAGGCCTGGTATCGACTGCGCGACAGCATTTGATGAGTCATTTACCGGAACCCCAGCCATGAACAAGCAAGAAGAAATCGCCGCGCTGGCGATCCTGATTCACGATCTGCGCAAACACAAGAAATTCACTTTGAAGGACCTGGCTGACCAGATCGGTCGCTCGGTAGGTTTTCTGTCGCAAGTCGAGCGAGGTCTGTCTCGGCCCACCGTGGCAGATCTGACGGCGATCAGTGAAACCCTGGACGTACCGACGACGTATTTCTACAGCCTGCCCAAACCCAAGGAGTTGGCGTGGGTCACGCGGCCGGACGAACGCCGCACCTTGTACTTCGCCAACGGCATTACCGACATTCTGGTTTCGCCAAAAATACGCGCCTCATTTTCCATGCTCGAAAGTCATCTGGAAGCCGGGGCCAGCAGTGGTGACAGGCACCTGACCGACAGCTCGGAGCAGGGCGGCTACGTACTTGAGGGCGAGTTGACGCTGTGGCTGGGCGACGATGAAGACCCTGTCACGTTACGAACCGGCGACAGTTTTCAGTTCGACAGCCATACCCGATGCCGTTACGGCAACCTTACTGAGCAGCTCACGCGAGTGCTTTGGGTTTACACCTGATAACAAGACAAGGACCAACAATGATGGATGCTACCTGCTCTGATCTGCTGGCTGAGGTGCGGGCATTTCGCCAACGCTACCCCGAGGTGCGTTATGTCGACCTGATTTCCCTGGACATTCCGGGGCATTTTTACGGCAAGCGTTATCCCGTAGACATGCTGGAAAAAGTGGCGGCCGGCAGCGCGCTCAAGCTGCCGCAGAACTGTGTGCTGTTGGGCGTGCAGGGCGGGTTGTTCAAAATCGGTGACTACTGCTTCAACGACGGTGACCCGGACGCACCGCGCCGGCTGGTCCCTGGCACCCTCAAACCGGTGACTTGGGAAGCGCAGCCGCTGGGACAGATGCTGATTACTTCGGACGGCACCGAAAAGCCGATTGTGTTCGAACCGCGCGAAGTGCTGGCGCAAGTACTGGACCGGCTGGCGCGCAAAGGTATTCACCCGGTGGTGGCCTTCGAACTGGAGTTCTACCTGTTCGATAAACAGCTGCGTGACGGCTTGCCTCAGTTCCCACGCGATGGTGTGTCGGACGATGCCGATGATCAGCCGAACATGCACATCGAGCGCTTGTCGCGCTTTGCGCCTGTGCTGGACGAAATGGTGGAGGCGACGCGGGCTCAGGGCATTGATGCCACCGTGATTACCGCCGAACTGGGGCCGGGCCAGTTCGAGATCAACTTCGGTCATCTCGACGATGGTCTGCGTGCTGCCGACTGGGCCGCTCTGTTTTGTCGTAGCACCCGTGGCGTTGCGCTCAAGCACGGATACCGCGCCAGCTTCATGGCCAAGCCTTACTTGCAGCATCCGGGCAGCGGCATGCATGTGCATGTCAGTTTGTATGACAGTGCTGGCAATAACCTGTTGGCGGCTAACCAACAGCAAGCGCTACGCCATGCCGTGGCGGGGTGCTTGGAACTGCTGCCGCACAGCATGCCGATCTTCGCGCCGAACCAGAATGCCATGCGCCGTCTGGGTGGTACGGTGAACGTGGCCACTCAAGCGAGCTGGGGTTTCGAAGATCGCGATGCGTGCTTGCGTATTCCGGAGTCAGATACGAAAAACCTGCGCATCGAATATCGTCTGGCCGGTGCCGATGCCAACCCTTATCTGGTACTGGCGGCGATTCTGGTGGGATTGGAACATGGCCTGGAAGCAGGCAAAGAGCCGATCCCGCCGCTCAACGAAGACCGCAACAGTGGCATCGGCTTTCCGCTGGACATGCTTGAAGCCGTTCGCGCGATGCAGCACCAACCACAACTACGCAAAGGTTTGGGGGCGGAGTTTGTGGAGGTCTATTGCGAAAACAAACGTCAGGATCATCTGGCGTTCATGCAGGAGATCAGTGCCCGGGAATATCGCTGGTATCTGTAACGCGTGGGTGTTGAGGGGGGCACGWCACCTCAACACCCGCTGACTAGTTGTGGGCGCTGTCACTGAAGGCCTGCATCAAATCTTCTACCAGCGCTTGCTGGGCTTCGCTTGGTTGAYGGCCGCGATGGCACGTCAGGTGAAACTGCACGTTGAAGCCCAGCCGCTGCGGTTTCAGTGCCCGCAGCAATCCTCGCGCTTCCCACGGTGCAGCGATGTGCTGGGGGAGATAACCGATGTGTGCGCCCGAAAGAATGAAGGCCAGGCTGCCCTCGACCTGCTCGGTGCGGCCGGTGCTGTGGTTGGGCAGGTAGGGTTCGGTCGCATGGACGAATCGATAGGGGTATCGCACACCGTCACAGGCATCCAGTTGAGCCTGACTAACCTGCGCTACCCCGAACAGCGGATGACTTTTGGCGCAGTACAGTTGTTGCTGTTCGCTGAACAGCGGATGGTAATCCAGCGCGCTTTGCTGGCCGGAGAAGTAACCGATCGCCAGGTGCAGCTGGTCCTGGAGCAAACGGCGCTCAAGTTCAGCCGGCATGGCGCTGACCAGATCGATCTGCACCGCCTGATTGCGTTTGCGGAACAACCCGATGGCATTGGCCACACGTTCTAGTACTTGTGAGTCGAGTGACTCGGATAACCCGATCGACAACTCGCCAAGCAGCGTGTCGGCCATCCCTAAGGCCTCACCCTTGAACAGCTCGATCGATGAGAACAACTTGCGCGTGGCTTGCAGCACTCGCTCACCCTTGGGCGTCAGGTGAAAACCTGCCTTGCCGCGTTCGCACAGGCGATACCCTAGGCGAGTTTCGAGCTTGGCCATTTGCGTGCTGATGGTTGACTGGCCGATACGTAGTTCACCCTGGGCGGCGCTGAAACCGCCACATTCCACCACACAGACAAACAAGCGCAGTAGCTGCAAATCAAGGTCGCGTACCTGGCTGAACATCGCGGCTCCAAACATTGATGGGGATGAATGCCAAAGTAGCATGCTTCATATTTATTCGAATCATGCGCCGGCATAGGATCCTTGTATCGTTGCTAATCGAAGGAGTCACCGGATGCGTGTCGTGATTGGAGTGTTGTGCATGGGGTTGGGGCTCGGGGCYCACGCTGCTGATACTCAGCTCAATATTTACAGCTGGACGGAGTACGTGCCGGAATCGGTCATCCAGAACTTCAAGAAAGAAACGGGCATCGAGGTCAGATACGATGTTTTCTCCAGCGCCGATGAGCAAGACAGCAAGCTGCTGACCGGACGCAGCGGATACGACGTGATGTTCCCGTCCGCGAGTTCGTTGGCGGTGGCGATCAAGGCCAAGGCTGTGCAACCGGTCGAGCACAATCAACTGGCGAATTACGCCAACCTTGATCCCGAGCTACTGCTGAAACTGGCCAATAGTGATCCTGGCAATCAGTACGGGGTACCGTACGCATGGGGCACGGTAGGTTTGGGTATCAATCGCCAGGCGGTCGCCAAACGGATACCCGATGCACCGGTGAACAGCCTCGACCTGCTGTTCAAACCTGAATACGCCAGCAAGCTCAAAGACTGCGGTATCGCCGTGCTGGACTCGCCCCAGGAAGTGATCGGCATCGTCCTCAACTACCTCGGCCACTCACCCTACAGCAACGATGCGGGTGAACTGAAACAGGTACAACAACTGCTGGCACAGCTGCAGCCAAACTTGCGCTACATCAGCAGCAGTCGGCAAATCGACGATCTGGCCAAGGGCGAGGTGTGCCTGACACTGGTCTATAACGGCGACGCCTCGACAGCGGCCGCGCGCGCCAGCGACGCCAAACAGCCCTTTGAAGTGATCTACCGCATTCCGCGCGAAGGCACACTGGTCTGGTTCGACACCATGGCGATCCCTGTGGATGCACCGCACCCGCAGGCCGCTCGTGCATTCATTGATTTTATGTTGCGGCCGGAGTCCATCGCCGCCCTGACCAATAGCCTGTTCTATGCAAACGCAAACAAGGCCGCTACCCCGCTGATCGACAAGGCTGTGACCAATGATCCTGACATCTACCCACCCGAGGAGGTTCGCGCGCGGTTATTCAGCGAAAAGTTACTGCCGCTCAGCGCCCAGCGAGATCGCACGCGCCTTTGGAATACATTTCGTACCAAAACCTGACTGGGTTCTGTGTGAACAGGAGGGGGCAACCCATGGCTCTGGTCGCAGGAATTTGAATTGCACCGCGTTGCCCGGCAGAATCGCCTCCCGATCTGGCTAAGGTGCCGGACGTTCGTGGTGAAAAGGAACAGCGGTGAACGAACAGACATTGTCCATGCGCCTGGAGCGCGTGGCGGCGCATGTGCCAGCAGGTGCGCGCCTGGCCGATATCGGCTCGGATCACGGCTACCTGCCGGTTGCGTTGATGCGCCGGGGTGTCATCGCGGCGGCGGTGGCCGGCGAGCTGGCATTGACGCCGTTTCGCTCGGCCGAACGCACCGTGCGCGAAAACGACCTTGATCAGCAGATCACCGTGCGCCTGGCCAATGGCCTGGATGCGATCGAACCGGGAGACGGGATCACGGCGATCAGCCTCTGTGGCATGGGCGGCGAGACGATCCGTGACATCCTCGACAGTGGCAAGGCGCGCCTTGGCGGCCAGGAGCGCCTGATCCTGCAGCCCAACGGTGGCGAGCAGCCGCTGCGCCAATGGCTGATGGACAATGGCTACCGCATCCTCTGCGAGGAATTGCTGCGGGAAAACCGCTTCGACTACGAAATCATCGTCGCCGAGCGCGACGGGCCGGTGATGTACACCGACGAGGAACTGTATTTCGGCCCGCTGCAGATGCAGGCCCGCAGCCCAGCGTTCCTGATCAAGTGGCAGCGCATACTGCGCGAGAAGCAGAAGACCCTGAGCAACTTCGCCCGGGCGCGGCAGGCCGTGCCCGAGGAGAAGGTGCAGGACATCGCCCGGCAGGCCCGGTGGATCACCGAGTTGCTGGCTTGAGCCCGTCCTGGGTGTCTGGGCTATAAGGAGTCGAAATGTCTTACCAAACAGGAAGGGAAGCGTTTATGCAAGGAGTCCGGGCGCTCCTTCCATTGATTCCCGGTGTCGTTCCATTCGGCTTGCTGACCGGAGTCATGGCGATCAATTTGGGCCTGTCACCTGGTACCACCATGGGCATGACCCTGCTGTTCTACTCAGGATCCGCTCAGATGGTCGCACTGCAATTGCTTCATACGGGTATTGTACCGGTGGCGATTGTGGCCACGGCCCTGGTCATCAATCTGCGTTTCATCATGTACAGCGCGTCTCTGGCGCCTCATCTGCATCATTTGCCCCGGCGCTGGACGTGGCCGATGTCCTACATGCTTTCTGACCAGTCCTACGCACTGTGCAGTCTCAAGCTTTCATCTGGCGAGCTAGGGCAATTCGCACACCACTACTATGCCGGCACCGCCGTTGCCATGTGGTTGTCATGGCAATTGTCGGTATTGGCGGGCGTTTACCTGGGCGCAAGCATCCCCGAAACCTGGTCCTTAAGCTTTGCCATACCGCTTTCTTTCCTGGCGCTTCTGGTTCCCGGGATACGCAGTGCAGCGAGTCTGGGCGCCGCCTCGGTCGGCGGGCTGCTTGCCGTGTTTGCCGTCGATATGCCCTATAACCTCGGGCTGGTAACCGCTTCCATCGGCGGTGTCATGGCGGGTCTACTGATCGAGCGTCTTCGCAAAAGCCCATTGCGCGATGCGCAGCCCCATGACGTCGAGAGGGAGACGCCATGAGTGATTTAGCGTTGTGGGGGCTGTTCCTGGCGGTCGGTATGGGAACGTTCGCCATGCGACTTTCCTTTGTCGAACTCTATGGTCGATTGCGAATTCCGGCGCTGCTGCGTCGAGCCTTGCTTTATGTTCCGGCGAGTGTGCTGGCAGCGCTTGTACTACCTGCCGTGGTGTACCCCAATGGGCAGAGTGAATTCGTGTTGAGTAACCCTCAGATACCCGCCGCCATTATTGCTGCGTGGGTTGCTTGGCAGACTCGAAATACTGTCCTGACGCTGGCGGTCGGGATGGGGGCGCTGTGGCTTTTCAAATTTTTGGGTGTGTAATGTGCCCATGCGCCGCCGGTGCGACTCGAGCAGCAGCGTGAGCTTTCGTTGAAGGGGGCTGCGCAATCCAATCGTTTTAATCTGAAGTCGACTATTTACCTTATATGCGGAAAACCATATATTCGTTTTTCCGTATATGAGCTGAGACTTCACGCTGACCAGCAAAGCCCGTGTCCTTTCGCTGGGGAGCGTTTCGATCAGTCATAAACAAACACTGAGAAACGAAATGACTGACCCTCTGACACCGACCACTGTTTTCAAATGCCTGGCTGACGACACTCGGGTCCGCACGATGCTGCTCGTCACCCGTGAAGGTGAGCTATGTGTTTGCGAGCTGACCTGCGCACTGAATGAGAGCCAGCCAAAAGTCTCCAGACACCTCGCGCAGTTGCGCAGCTGCGGTTTGTTGTCTGACCGTCGGCAAGGCCAATGGGTGTATTACCGGCTGCACCCGAATCTCCCTGATTGGGTCCATCAAGTGCTCACCATAGTGCTTGAAAGCAACGCGCATTGGTTGAGYTCTGACGCCAAACGCCTTGATGGAATGGGTGAGCGTCCTCAACGGGCACTGGCCTGCTGTGAAAGCTGAATCGCCTGATTGCGCCTTCGACTACGAGGTCGCTCGATGAAAATCCTGTTCTTCTGCACTGCCAATAGCTGGCGCAGCATCTTTTGTGAAGCAGTGAAACGCCGCTGGTTCGATGAATTCAAGAGCGCCATCGCGCAGGACAAAGACTATGTTTGATGACCATATGCCCCAACTCGATACCGGACTGATTGATCTCCCGTCGGCAGACAAACTCGGTATCGAAAAGGCCTCCACCCACAAGCCGCGCATTTTGCTGCTGTACGGATCGACTCGTGAGCGTTCTTTCAGTCGCCTGATGGTAGAAGAGGCCGCTCGACTGCTGGAGCACTTCGGCGCCGAGACGCGAATATTCAATCCATCCGGCTTGCCGTTGCCAGATGACGCACCCGACGATCATCCACGTGTGAAGGAGTTGCTCGACTTGGTGTTGTGGTCAGAGGGACAAGTCTGGTGCTCTCCAGAGCGTCACGGCAATATGAGCGCAGTGTTCAAGGCCCAGATCGATTGGGTGCCACTCGCAATGGGCGCCGTACGCCCGACCCAGGGCAAAACCCTCGCCGTCATGCAGGTGTGCGGTGGCTCGCAGTCGTTTAACGTGGTCAATCAGCTGCGAGTGCTGGGTCGTTGGATGCGCATGTTTACCATCCCTAACCAATCCTCCGTACCGAAGGCCTATTTGGAATTCGATGACAACGGCCGGATGAAACCTTCTCCCTTCTACGACCGTGTCGTTGATGTGATGGAAGAGTTGGTGAAATTCACGCTGCTGCTTCGTGACCGTCAGGACTATCTGGTTGATCGTTATTCCGAGCGCAAAGAGTCGGCGCAAGAACTCATGAAACGTGTCAATCAGCGCTCCATCTGAGGATTTTTCCAGCATGCCACTCGCCATTCAGCATCCTTCCCCTATCGAATACATCGGCCAGTTCGCCACCCGACCGAACTCCCACTGACAGCTGATTCAGAGACAACAACATGACTATCAAAGTTGGCATCAATGGTTTTGGCCGGATCGGTCGCCTCGCTCTGCGAGCAGCCTGGAGCTGGCCGGAGTTTGAGTTCGTGCAGATCAACGATCCAGCAGGTGACGCGGCGACTCATGCGCACCTGCTGAACTTCGATTCGGTACACGGCCGTTGGAACTGCCAGGCCGATTCCGAGGGCGACAGCATTGTCATCGACGGCAAACGCATCAAGGTAACGGCCAACAAGGCGATTGCCGACACTGATTGGTCGGGCTGTGATCTGGTGATTGAAGCCAGCGGCAAGATGAAGACCGTCGCTGTGCTTCAGGCTTACCTCGACCAAGGGGTGAAGCGCGTGGTGGTCAGCGCTCCCGTGAAGGAAGAGGGCGCGTTGAACATCGTCATGGGCGTCAATCATCAACTGTTCAATGCGGCGGAACATCGCATCGTCACCGCCGCTTCGTGTACCACCAACTGCTTGGCGCCAGTGGTGAAAGTGATCCACGAAAAGCTGGGCATTCGCCACGGTTCGATTACCACCATCCACGACCTGACCAACACCCAAAGCATTCTCGACCAGCCGCACAAGGATCTGCGCCGTGCGCGTGCTTCGGGTATGAGCCTGATTCCAACCAGCACCGGCTCGGCCACGGCCATCGCTGAAATCTTCCCGGAGCTGCGCGGACGCCTGAATGGTCACGCCGTTCGCGTGCCGTTGGCCAACGCTTCGCTGACTGACTGTGTCTTTGAAGTCGAGCGGGCGACCACGGTCGAAGAGGTCAATCAGTTCCTCAAGGACGCTTCCGAGAACGAGCTCAAAGACATTCTCGGATTCGAGGAGCGTCCACTGGTGTCCATCGACTACCGCACCGACCCGCGATCATCAATTATCGATGCGCTGTCGACCATGGTCATCAATGGCACCCAGGTCAAACTCTATGCCTGGTACGACAACGAATGGGGCTATGCCAATCGCACCGTCGAACTGGCCAGGATGGTCGGTCTGGCAGTCTGAGGAGCGGTCATGAAAGCGTTGTCAGCCCTCGCGCCACAAGTTCGGCAGTACCTGCTCGTGACCGGTAATTATTGGGCCTTTACCCTCACCGACGGCGCCTTGCGCATGTTGGTGGTACTGCACTTTCACGCGCTGGGCTACAGCCCACTGCAAATCGCGGCGCTGTTTCTGTTCTACGAACTCTTTGGCGTGATCACTAACCTGGTGGGTGGCTACCTCGGCGCCCGACTGGGTCTGAACCGAACCATGAACATCGGGCTGGGCCTCCAGGTCGCGGCGCTGCTGATGCTGACGGTTCCTGTCGCCTGGCTGACCATCCCATGGGTGATGGGCGCGCAGGCACTGTCGGGGATTGCCAAAGACCTGAACAAGATGAGCGCGAAGAGCTCGATCAAGCTGCTGGTTCCGGATGGGCAGCAGGGAAAGCTCTACCAGTGGGTGGCGATCCTCACCGGCTCGAAGAACGCACTCAAGGGTGTCGGCTTCTTTCTCGGCGGAGCCTTGCTGGCCTTGATCGGCTTCAAAGGCGCATTGTTGGCGATGGCGGGTGTCCTGGCGCTGATCTGGATCAGCAGCTTGATCCTGTTGAAGAAGGACTTGGGCAAGGCCAAAGCCAAGCCAAAATTTCGCGACATCCTGTCCAAGAGCCGGGCGATCAATATCCTCTCGGCAGCGCGGATGTTCCTGTTCGGTGCCCGTGATGTCTGGTTCGTGGTGGCCTTGCCGGTGTACCTGAGCAGTGTCTTCGGCTGGGACTTCTGGAAGGTTGGCGGGTTTCTCGCGGCCTGGGTGATTGGCTACGGCATCGTGCAATCCTTCGCGCCCAACATCACCGGAAAGAAGCGTGGGCACGTGCCGGATGGTCGTGCAGCGTTTCTTTGGGCACTTGCACTGGCGGGCCTGCCTGCGGCCATTGCTCTCGGGCTGAACACCGGCCTGTCGCAACAAGTAGTGCTGCTGGGTGGGCTGATGGTGTTTGGCGTGCTGTTCGCGGTGAATTCGTCGCTGCACAGCTACCTGATCGTGTCTTACGCCAAGGAAGACGGCGTGTCGCTGGATGTGGGGTTTTATTACATGTCGAACGCCTTGGGGCGGTTGATCGGCACGGTGCTATCCGGCTGGGTTTACCAGGTGTCCGGGCTAGGGGCGTGTCTATGGATATCGAGTGCATTCGTGCTGCTTGCAGCGTTGATTTCAATTGCATTGCCCCGTCACGCGCTGAGTGAATAACTGCTTCGCGCGATAGCAGGCATGACGGGCCAGGCTCTGCAAATCCCCTGAACAAGAGCGGCCGGATATCACTGGCCTGGCGTAGAATCCTCAAACCGCGCCCCAGCCCGAGACGGCCCCTCCATGCAGACCCCCACCCAATCAACCCCACTTTGGAAAACCTACCTGCTTTTCCTCGCCCCGATGGTCCTGTCGAATTTCCTCCAATCCATGTCAGGCACCGTCAACAGCATCTATATCGGCCAGATGCTCGGCACCCAGGCCCTGGCGGCCGTGTCAGGCATGTTCCCCATCGTTTTCTTCTTCATCGCCTTGGTGATCGGCTTGGGCGCGGGGGCCAGTGTGTTGATCGGCCAGGCCTGGGGCGCGCGCGAGTCGCATCTGGTGAAGACCATTGCCGCGACCACCTTGCTGTTGGGCGCAATGATCGGTCTGTCCGCCGCGGTGCTGGGCAGTGTGTTCGCCAGGCCAGCCCTGCAGGGTTTGGGCACGCCGGCCGATGTGCTGGACGACGCGGTGTCCTACGCCCACGTGATGATGTGGATCATGCCGTCGCTGCTGGTCTACGTGCTATTTACCCAACTGTTGCGCGGCGTGAGCGACACGCTGTCGCCGCTGATCGCGTTGGTGGTGTCGACCTGTATCGGGTTGGCGCTGACGCCGGCGTTGATTCGTGGGTGGTTCGGGTTGCCGATGATGGGGATTCAGAGTGCGGCGTATGCCGGGTTGGCGGGTAACTTGTCGGCGATGGGGTGGCTGGCGTGGCGATTGATTCGCAAGGGGCATCCGTTGGCGCCGGATCGGGAAATGTTTGCGGCGATGAAGCTGGATCCGGTGATTCTTGGCAAGGTGTTGCGCATCGGCTTGCCGACAGGCTTGCAGATGGTGGTGTTGTCGGTATCGGAGCTGGTGATTCTGGCGCTGGTGAACCAGCACGGTTCGCAGGCGACGGCGGCGTATGGGGCTGTGACGCAGATCGTCAATTACGTGCAGTTTCCGGCGCTGTCGATTGCGATCACGGCGTCGATTCTCGGGGCCCAGGCGATTGGGGCAGGGCGCCTGGAACGCATGGGGCCGATTTTGCGCACGGGGCTGCTGATCAATGTGTGCCTGACCGGCGGGTTGGTGCTGCTGGGTTACCTGTTGTCGCACTGGTTGCTGGGGCTGTTCCTGACGGATGACTCGACGCGGGCAATGGCCGAGCACTTGTTGCACATCATGCTCTGGAGTCTGTTGGTGTTTGGCTTCCAGGCGATTGTCGGCGGCATCATGCGCGCCAGCGGCACGGTGTTGGTGCCGATGGCGGTGTCGATTTTTTGCGTGGTGCTGGTGCAGTTGCCGGTGGCGTATGTGCTGGACGGGTATTTTGGTTTGCCGGGCGTGTGGATGGCATTCCCGGTGGCGTATCTGGGGATGCTGGCGTTGCAGACCGCGTATTACCGCTTTGTTTGGCGGCATCAGAAAATCCAGCGATTGGTGTAAGCGGCGCCGCTTGATGTCGGCCAGCGTCAGGCCGACAATTCTCTGGGACTGCGTGATGAAACCGACGGGCGTGATCGCCTGAGGAGGTTTTCGAATGAGTCCCCCATCGAACATCGTTTTGCAGGACCGTGCAGCGGCCGGTCGGCGTCTGGTGGCGCCGTTGCTCGCCTATGCCCATCGCCCGGAAGTGATCGTCCTCGCCTTGCCCCGTGGTGGCGTGCCGGTAGCCTATGAGGTGGCCACGGCGCTGGACGTTCGCCTCGACCTGATGCTGGTGCGCAAGCTCGGTGTACCGTCGCACGAGGAGTTCGCCATGGGCGCGATAGCCAGTGGCGGCATCCAGATTCTCAATGAACAGGCTTTGCGGGCGCATCCGATTGATAAGGTCGCATTCGATGCGGTGGTCGCCCGGGAGACGCGGGAGCTGTTGCGGCGCGAGCAGGTTTACCGGGGAGCGCGCGCGTCGGTGCAACTCAAGGATCAAGTGGTGATTCTGATCGACGATGGTCTGGCGACAGGCGCCTCGATGATGGCGGCGATTCACGCGGCGCGGGTGCATGCGCCGTCTGGCATCGTGGTCGCGGTGCCGGTTGGGCCACCCGAGACGGTCGAGGCGTTGCGCAGTGAGGTGGATGAATTGATCTGTCCGCTCATGCCTGAGTGGCTGATGTCGATTGGTCATTGGTACATGGATTTTTCCCAGACGTCGGATGCAGAAGTCATCAGGTTGTTGCAACGGGCCTGGGAGAAAGAGGACTGCGCCGATCCACCCTGAGAGTTGCCAACGTAAAAAGTATGACTGTTTTAGTTGTTGTGTCCTGAATGCGATTTGCTCGCTATTACACGCGCCTTGGCAGGGTGGATAACTAATGGATCCAAAAAGTTTATTGTGAAGTCTATGTAAATTAAGCAGGCCAGTTGTCATGGGCCTATCAGGGAAGTTGCTGACTTAGTATCGACGCGATAAGTCACAAATTCTAACTACCGTTTGTCGGTAGTGCGCTCAAAAAATGAACATTCGGGTATTCTGGGGCTCTCATTCTTCAGCAGTCATTCATGACCTGCGCCAGAATCCGTAGTAAAGAAGTGGAAAAGTGAACCTCATGTGCATTGAATGCTATGGGGGTTTTTTTTCACTTAAACCCGGGAGAAACACTTAAGCAGATCGTTGGTTCGCTTAGCGAATTAATGATCATGGCCGTGCCAAGTCTACGATTTGGCTTATCTTGAATCAGTAAGATCGAACAGGTATTTTTGAATAAATACATAACCTGTGGAGCATCGATCAGTACTGTCGAATAAGGTGGAGAGCGTACCGTGGCGATAAATACAATTATGAGCCTGATAGAAAACAAAGAATTCATGGAGTTCTTGCGATTGGGCGTTATTTATGTCCATTTAGTTGCGTGTTGTGTCGCCATTGGTTTGGTGTTGACCAGTGATATTGCGATGGTGAGAGATCTATTTAAGCGAAAAACATTTACGGAGCATGATAATGCTCACATGGAAAGTCTGCAGAAATCTGTCTTTATTGCGTTGATAGCCTTGTGGGTAACCGGTGCTGCGATCATCGGTATTGATTACCTGGACAAAGGCATGAACTACTTTATGAATCCAAAGCTTCAAGCCAAAGTCATTATTGTCGCCTTGCTGACGTACAACGGTATCGTGTTGCATCGCCTGGTACTGCCTGCTCTGCAAAAGGCCGGCTCATTGCTCAATCTCGGGTTCAGCGCCCGGATGATGGCGCTGTTCTGCGGCTCACTGTCGGCAGTGTCCTGGATGTACGCGGCCATGTTGGGAGTCGGGCGTCCGCTGGCCTGGAAGTATTCCCTGACTGAACTATTGATGGCTTATCCGGTGTTGATTGCACTGGGTTTCCTGATGATGTTTGCGTTGACTCAACGAGCGAAACAACCGGACTACGCAATTGCGTCCCCGCGGACATTCGCAGCCGCTTGTTAAGTCGGTCAAGCGATTAGACCTTACAGGCTTGTTCGGAGCCTGACAGAAGCGACCTCCTTTGTGCAGGGCAACTAATGCCAGCATCAAGGAGGTCGTTTTTTTTTGCAGCCACACTCACCGTGGCATGGGCGCCTAGTGAAACTTTAGCCAGTCCTGAAACCGCGTAGCACCGACGATGGGGTTGGCGCCCGGTGTCAGCGACTGGTCATTGATCGGCGCACCAAAGTAAGGAACCGTGTCGTCCGCTACAGGTTGGCGCGGGTCGTTGGTGTGTTTCAGGTAGTCGCTTGCGAATTCGACGAGAGGGCGGTTATCAGGCCCCGCCACTTCGACGGTCTGATTGACAGGCGCTTTCAGCGCGATAGCTGTCAATGCCTGCGCAACATCCGCCGAGGCCACCGGTTGCAACGCAGCGGACGTCAAGTGAATGGTGTCGCCTTCTTCACGCCCGGAGTGGGCAATGGCATGGATAAACTCAAAGAACTGCGTAGCCCGCAAAATGGTGTAGGGAATGCCCGACTTTTTGATCAGTGTTTCCTGCGCCATTTTTGCCCGGAAGTAACCGCTGTCGAGCATCCGTTCCGTGCCGACGACCGACAGGGCCACATGGTGTTTGACGCCATCGAGCTTTTCCGCCGCCAACAGGTTGTGCCCGGCGGTTTCAAAAAAATGCAACGCCGCGTGGTCTTCGAAAGAGGGTGAGTTCGCGACGTCGACCACCACGTCGGCGCCTTTCAACGCCTGCGTCAGCCCTTCGCCGCTGATGACATTCACGCCGGTACTCGGTGACGCCGCGAAGGCTTCATGGCCCAGATCCTGCAAATTCTGGCAGACTTTACTGCCGATCAGCCCGGTACCTCCGATGACGACGATCTTCATGTCCAGTCTCCCGCCGTGGTGAGTGCAGCAATTATTAAACACCCGCAAAGGTGGCAGGATCGGACGCTGATCCGGATTGGCCGACAGGTGGTCGCAAGTCGCCACGGCAGGTGGAAGAATTGGTCGTTCTTTGCTTTAGTCCTCCTATCGGTAGCGTAGGTGTGCGGGCGTTTCAGCTCATGACCGGACGCCTTGACCGGAGAATCCCATGATTGTTCGATTCCCGCGGCTCGCTGTTCTGGCTGCCTTGCTGACTGTTGGCGTCTTGCCCTGCGCGCAAGCTGTCCAGTACACGCAGGTCAATCAGGCTGCGAGCAAAATCTCCTTCACGTACAACCAGTTCAGTTCGCGGGTGTACGGCACGTTTGGCAAGTTTGAAGCCAGGCTTGATTTCGACACGGCCAACCCCGCCGCGGCCCATGCGTCGCTTTCTATCCAGCTCGACAGCATTGATGCCGGCAGCAGTGATGCCAACGCTGAATTGCAAAAGCCGGCGTGGTTCGATTCGGCGGCTTATCCCGTGGCAACCTTTGAATCGACCGACGTGAAAGCCCTTGGTGACGACAAGTACACAATCATCGGCAGGCTGACGCTCAGAGGCGTCACTCGCGAGGTAGCGGTTCCGGTCCACCTGAAAGCGGGGAACGCCGTCGGAATCTTCGATGGCCAGTTAACGCTCAAGCGAAGCGACTTCAAAGTCGGCGACGGTGAATATGCCGATGCCGTCGTTTCCGACGACATCAATATCCGGTTCAAGATGGTTGCGCCGCAGCAGTAATACGTTTGTTTACCCGGGTGGCTGGGTGTCACAATCGATTTTTGGCACAGCATCATGATCAGGAGGATCAAATGGGTGGCCCAGGATTTCGGCGCGATCAGGATTCATTCATCTCAGCGCAAGTGCGTGGTGACCGATTGCGCCAGCTATTCCATCAATCCGTGTCGGCGGTGTTCGGCAGTTACCTGGCGGCGATCATGCTGTGTTGGCTGTGCTGGGGGCGTATTGATCACCGCGTCGTGTACGGCTGGGTTGTCCTGCTAAGCGCCTCGTCGTTGCTGCGCATCCTGATGTTTATTGTCTATTTTCGTAGCCCGGAAAGTCAGCGCACACCTCAACGCTGGGAGCGGACCTATTGGGTAACGCTGATGTTATCTGCCGGTATCTGGGGCGCAGGCGCTTTGGCGGTCATACCTGCAGACGACCTGCTGGCCCAGTCGCTGGTCATGCTCTTCGCCGTCGGCATGTCGGTCAGTGCGGTGTCGTGTTACTCGTCCTATCGGTACATGACGTTAGCGTCGATTGGCCTGGTGTTGTTGCCGTGTACCACGTGGCTGTTGTTTCAACCGTCGACCCTGCAATCCGGCATGGCGCTGGCGGTCATTGTGTTCGCCTCATTTGTCGTCAACGCGACTAGTAAAATGTCCGAAGCCCTGGAAACAGCTTTCCGCCTGACCCGTGAAATGGAACAGGCGCACCGCACTTCCACACTCGCCGCACAAACCGATGAACTCACCGGGTTGAAAAACCGCCGGGCTTTTTTTGAGCGCGCGCAGCAATTGTTCAATGATTGCCAACACAAACGGTTGCCACTGTGCGTGGTGATGCTGGATATGGATCACTTCAAGCACATCAACGACACCTACGGTCATCAGGTCGGCGACCAGGTATTGCGTCAAATGGGTATCGTCATCAGCGGCTGTTTTCGCGAAAAGGACGTTTACGGCCGGTTGGGTGGCGAGGAGTTCGCCATCCTGCTGCCGGACACGTCCATTGAAGTCGCCCTGAATCTGGCCGAGCAACTGATCCAGTCTATCGGTGGTTTGATGTCCGGCCCTGTCCACCGCATATCCGCCAGTCTCGGTATCGCTTCCATGGAGTTCCACGACAATGATCTGCAACGTTTGATGAACAATGCGGACAAAGCGCTTTATCGGGCCAAGGCCCGCGGGCGTAATCAGGTGGCTGTTTCAGAGTAAGGGCAGGTCGGGCCTGAACGAACAAGGTTTCGAAGCGTGCAGGAAGTGTTCGTCTGCCTGTTAAACATCTGTGGAAGGGGTTTGTTTAAACGCCTTCAAAGTTACGTCCTGAAAGCTACAAAACCTTGCGCCGTTGCCTACGGCTACGCCAGAATCCGCCGGCTTGTGCGCCTTGGGCTCGCTCAGTAACCTGATTCCCGTCACTGCCCATCAGTGATCGGGTTTAGTCGCCCGGGGTTATAAGTAAGGTGCACAAGCGCTTGTCAGTCAGGTATTCCCATGCCTGCACTTGATGGCAGTTGTGCGCAGGGCGCCTTTGGGCGCGCCGGCTTTGCTAGCTTCCCCGGTCGACTAACCTGCGTACAGCTGCCTCCCTCTCGTTTAGTCGCAGGAGGGTTGGCGCCCAATCACGGAAGCAAGCTTATGTTCAAAGTAACGCCCAACCCACCAGACACCGATCCAGTGTCCCCGTACGAACCCGATTCAAAAAAACTCAATGAGGCCGCCGAGCGGGCTCTGAACTTCCACTTTCCGTCGAATGCCGACATCAAAGCCACCGCGCGAACGCGCAGTACTCTGTTTTCCGTGGACCCTGCGGCCACTACCGAAACCCTGGCGGTTTTTTTGGTCGAGACGCTGGCCTCGGTCGATGTGATGGTCCATCAGTTGGTGGATCATCTAGAGGGTGAATCGCGCTACGCCCTGCTGGGTATTTCAAACAGCATCATGGTGGCGGAAATCACGGCAAACCGGGTGCTGGATACGATTGAGCCACCCGTGTAACCGCTGTCCTGTGGCGAGGGAGCAAGTTCCCTCGCCACAGGGGCGCCTGTCGATGCCGCTTCAACGCACGCTGATCGGCACCGTTATCGTCTTGCCAAACGCAGACGTGACAGTGATGGTCGCGTTTGGCGCCGGTCCGGCACCGGAGGTCGCCACCAACACTCGCCACTTCGCACCCGTACCGACTTGCGTGAGCGTGGCCTTGCCCAGATTAAGCGGCCCGGTGGTACTGGACGCGGTCACCGTCACGGTGTTGCCGGCAAAACGCGTGGTGGTCCCGGAAATATCCCAGGTGTAGCGATTGTCGGTACGAACGGTGACGAAAGCGCTGGTGACCGCCAGAGTCTCGTTGGCCGCTGCAGCGGTGACATTGACGGACACCGTCGCCGGGTCCGACTTCGCGTCCTTGGCATCGCTGGCGCGATAGGTGAAGGTCGCGGTGAACGGTGCGGGGACGATGGCCGGTGGGGTGTAGATCACCCGCAAGCCGTCGGTGCTGACCACGCCTTTACCGGAATCCGGCTGGTTCAGCTCCACTACTTTAAGTGGCACGTTACCGTCAGGGTCGGTGTCGTTGGCCAGCACGTTGATGGTCAGCGGCTGGCCGTTGCTAGCGGTGGCGCTTTCGGGGTTGGCTACGGGTTTTTGGTTGTCTCCATCGTTATTGGTACCGTCATTGCCGGTGCGGAAGGTAGGCAGTGCCACGGAGGCGACGTAGGTCACACCGTCCCAACCTGGCAAGGGTGTTGGCATCAACTGGAACTGGCCCGGATGCTCGATATCCCAGCGCAACAGCATCGCGTTGTCTTCATGCTGGGTGTTGTGGCAGTGCTCCATGTAAGTGCCGGCGAACTCGCGGAAGCGGATTGCCACTTCAACCTCTTGTGAACTGTCGACGCCTTCGCCAATGCGATAGACGTCCTTGCGTGCCCATTTCTCCCAATCCGGTGGTGCCTTGCCATCGCGCTTGAGAACAACGCCTTCTTCGAAATGCACATGGACCGGGTGGGTCCAGCCGTTACCGCCGTTCTTGATTTTCCATACTTCGAGGGTGCCGTCGCCGGAGAAACCTGCGTCCGTCGGGCCGTTGGCCAATTGCGGTGCGGCATCCAGCCGGCGTGGGTCCATGCTGTAACCGAAACCGCCATCGGTCTTGATCGTCCACGGCGCTAGATCGGTGCCGTCGGAACGTCCGAAAATGAACTCACGATGGCGCGCAGCGGTGAGTTTGGCCTGATCGGTCGGGTTATCGCGATCAATGGTCAGCGGGATCATGATCTTGCCGGCGGGTTTGCCGGGTTTGGCCGGCTCATAGGCGACCGGGTCCATGCTCAGGTCCTGACCGGAGTAAGGCTGTACCAGAAATTCCAGAAACTTGCCCACTGCCGGATCGCCGTTGTCCCATTTCAGGCCAGTACTGGTTAGCTTGAGCACCGCTTTGTATTTTTCGGACAGCACGTCGGCCAGCGACAGGGGTATTTTCTCCGGGCCTTTACCGGTCTGGTGATCCATCAGGTTGACGAAGAACAGTTTGTCGCCGGTGCTGATGCCGTATTTCGCAAAGTTGACAATGATGTCGTAGCGTTCGGCGATGCCTTGGACCGGCAGAATGGCGTTGTGATTCTGAAAGTCACCGTCGCCATCCATGTCCATGCTGCCGTCGAAAGGCAGGCTGTGCGCCATGATGTTGCCGTCGTTGGCGATCATGTGGAACGGCACGCGATTGTAGGAAACCCCTGAGCCTGCCGGGCCCGGAAATTCACCGCCGTTGCCGCTGATCTGCCGTACCAGCGCTATTCTGAAGTAGCGAGACACCGAGCCATTGAGGACACGGAACCGATAGCTGCGCGCCCGTACTTTCAGCACCGGTTGGTACTGCCAGTTGACCAGTACCTGATCCCCGAGAAAGCCGTCGGTGTTGAACGGGTTGAACCACAACTGGCCGTTGGCGTCCCAGGCCTTGTCGGCAATCATCAGGTTCACATCGTAGTCACGGTTACCCCACGGCATTGCTGAACCACTGGGGAAGCGCAAGTTGACGCCGTCTTCGATCGCCTCGTTACCGCGATCCAGGGCGCTGTAGTAGTTCATCATCACCGCGTTGCCCTTGTAGACGTTTTGTGCGGTGAAATCGAGCATGTGGTCGTGGAACCAGTGGGTGCTCATGGTTTCGCGCCAGTCGCCACGAATCCTGATTTTGCCGTTGTCGCAGGTTTTCAGCCCGGGACTGGCGTCGTTGACGTACAGGGTTTCGCCGGGCTCGCAAGGGAATGCCGCGCGCGGATCCTGCGCCGTGGTGTTGATGGTGTCGTAACCGGCCAGCTGGATCGGCCAGCGATAATCGTAATACTGCCCCGGAAAGAAAAACGCGTTGGCATAACCATCGCTTTCCGCCGGGGAGTGCCCGTTGTGTTCGTGGGTGGTGAGGGTATGCAAGCCGAAACCGGCATTGGCCGCCGGGTCGATCGGCAGCGCGTTGTAGTGGCGCATCAGCACCGGTTGGCCGTATCGGACCATCAGCAGTTTTACCGGAAAGGTGCCGTCGAAGGTCCACAGAGACTTGTAGTTTTGCACCGGCATTTTCGGGTGGAAACGCGCGTCGATGCCCTTGGTGGTGCCAGCGGTAGCCGGAATATCCGAGGTTTGGTAATAGAGCCCGCCGGGGGCAAATTCACCCTTGGCGTAGTTGTGCAATTGCTTGCGGTCACGCATGCCCAGGTTGGTCCGTGCGCCGGCTTGCACGGTCTTGAAATCGACCTGCGGGTAGAACTCGTTCCAGCGCTGATGCGACCAGCCTTTTCCCGGTGGACGGCCTTCGGCGGGCGAGCCGACCGGATGGCGGTTGAGGAAGGCTTCGATCTGCGACTTCCACGGGTTGCGGTCCAGCACATTGGAGTATTGCGACGGGAACGGATACAGCCCCGGCTGGCGCATGAACGCATCCAGCGCGGCACTCGACGGGACGCTGCGGGCGATGCTGTTCGGGTCCTGCTGGGGCGCCGGGCCGGCGAGCGGCACGGGGAACGACAGCGGCGGTTGCGGCAGGCTCGGGTCGAGCTTTTCAGTGCCAAATTCCTCGAACAGCAGCAATTGCTGGGTGAACGGTTGAGCGCCAAACAGGGGGCTGGGCTTGCCATTCGTGGGGAAGTTGAACGTCGTTTGTACCGCAGGTGGCAACACGTTTTCGGTGCGGGTCGTGTCCTTGTTGCCATACATACCGTTGGGCAGGGCATATGAACCCTGGTTCGCCTCCGGCATGGTCTTCAGTGCTCCCAGCGCAGCGGCGGGATCAGCCGGCTGGTTGATGTACGCTGAGGGATCGGTGGGTGGTGGTTGTCCGACATCATCGATGGGGGCAGCGTTCAGGGTGGTCACACTGAAGGTGATCATCACCACCGAAGTAATGCCCTGCGCCATGGAATAGCCGAATGACTTGTTCGCAGGGACTGAGCTGTTCATGATTGTTCTCATTGGGGCATGCCACGGTGATGGCACTCGCACTTTGGCCGAAGCAAAAGCTGAGCCATGAGCGCAATCAGACCAAAGTCTTAGTAGAAAAGTCATGTAACAAACAAATGGGTTATCCCGGCATTGGGGAAAAGTGCGTAAAACTGGGGGGGAATTCCTCATTGTTGGGGAATCAAGTGTTCTATTCGCGACAACCCCTGTAGCCGCTGGCAGCAGCAGCGAGGCGATCAATCTGTGACAATACCCGGGCCGATGCCCAGTAAGCCTTATCCCGGAGTCAGAATTTCAATGCCCCAACTCACCCACTTCGCAGCCCCGTGCCCGGAGCACATCAACAGCCAGATTCTGCAACTGGTCGTCGATAACCTGACCGACATCAGCATGGTCGGCATTGCGCCGAGCAATCCGCTGTACAACGTGTACCAATACACGGTCGGCTTCGAAGTGCACCTGTACCTGGAAGCGCTCAATGGGGAGAAGGGGATTGCGGTCGAGTTGATCGTCGCCACCGACGATGAAGACCCGTCGAAGGTCATCGGGTTCCTGCTGTACCTGCCGATCAAAGACGATCCCCAGGCGTGCGGTGTGGCCTACATGGCAGTCGACGCGAGCCATCGTCGTCAAGGTGTCGCGCGGGCCATGCTGCAAGACATGATCCACCGCTACCCGCACGCCGAGTTGACCTGCGCCGTCGCCAAGGTGCCGTGGTTCGAATCGATGGGCTATCAGGTGTTGGGCGTACGCGGCACGCAAGTGCTGATGAACACCCGCGACTACAGCAGTGAAGGTTTGATGGGCCTCCTGGATGTGGCCTCGATCTACAGTTCTTTAGAGGTTCGGCAGATCCATCACTACTTGCTGCAAAAACACGGCAAGCGCGCAATGATCGATGCCGAGAAGCAACGCGACCGGCATCTGGACCAGATGACCCGCAACGCCAAGGTGTTTGTGCTGAATCGTTTGGGCCAGAACGCGGCGAACGAGCCGCGTCTGGACTAGACCCGTAAGTCCTTTCGGGAGCGCACGGTCGTCGAGCCGTGATATTCTGCGCGCCAACTTGGTTTGACCTGTTCAGTTGGCCCGTCCCGCAGACGTGCCGACAGGATCAATGTCGCTCAAGCAGCTGAAGCCAATAATGATAAGAAGTCAGTTCAGTAGGGACATATAACTGGGGTCGACGCAGACAGTCGGCCTTGTGTGCCCACCCTCCAATCATCATGCACGAACACCCACGACATCCTGCCTGAATGCCGTGAAGCAAGGGTTTTGTCGTGAAGATGGAAGGGCGGATGGCGTTTTATCATAGGTGCAACAGATGTTTAAAAAAATGAACACGGCCCTGCTGGGGCTGGCTTTGTCGATAGGGATCACGTCCGTTCATGCGGAAGAGGCAAAGAAAGTCGATGTGCTGCTGATTGGCGGCGGCATCATGAGCGCAACATTGGGTGTCTGGCTCAATGAGCTGGAACCTGGCACCTCGATGGAAATGATCGAACGTCTCGACGGCGTCGCCCTGGAAAGCTCCAACGGCTGGAACAACGCTGGTACCGGTCACTCCGCCCTGGCCGAGTTGAACTACACCCCGGAAGACGACAAGGGCAACGTTCAGATCCCCAAAGCCGTTGAAATCAACGAAGCGTTCCAGATCTCCCGTCAGTTCTGGTCCTGGCAAGTTCAGCAAGGCGTGCTGAAGAACCCGCGTTCGTTCATCAACTCCACACCGCACATGAGCTTTGTGTGGGGCGATGACAACATCAAGTTCCTGAAAAAGCGTTACGAAGCCCTGCAAGCGAGCCCGCTGTTCGCCGGCATGCAGTACTCCGAAGATCCTGACGTGATCAAGAAGTGGGTTCCGCTGATGATGGAAGGGCGCGACCCGAACCAGAAAGTCGCGGCCACTTGGTCGCCGATCGGCACTGACGTGAATTTCGGCGAGATCACCCGCCAGTTCGTGGCGCACCTGCAAACCACGCCCAACTTCGACTTGAAGCTGTCCAGCGAAGTGCAGGACATCTCCAGGAACGCAGACGGCACCTGGCGCGTCAGCTACAAAAACCTGAAAGATGGCAGCAAAGCCRAAACCGACGCCAGGTTCGTGTTCATCGGCGCAGGCGGCGGTGCACTGCACCTGCTGCAGAAATCCGGCATCCCTGAAGCCAAGGAATACGCAGGCTTCCCGGTAGGCGGCTCGTTCCTCGTGACCGAAAACCCGACCATCGCCGAACAACACCTGGCCAAGGCCTACGGCAAAGCCTCCGTTGGAGCACCGCCGATGTCGGTTCCGCACCTGGACACCCGAGTTCTGGACGGCAAGCGCGTCATCCTGTTTGGCCCATTCGCGACCTTCAGCACCAAGTTCCTCAAGGAAGGCTCGTACCTGGACCTGTTGACCACCACCACCACGCACAACGTGTGGCCCATGACCAAGGTCGGCATCAAGGAATACCCGTTGGTTGAGTACCTTGCAGGTCAGTTGATGCTGTCGGATGAAGACCGCATGAACGCCCTGAAAGAATACTTCCCGAACGCCAAAGCCGAAGACTGGCGCCTGTGGCAAGCCGGCCAGCGCGTGCAAATCATCAAGCGTGATGAAGCCGCCGGTGGCGTGTTGAAGCTCGGTACCGAAATCGTTTCGTCGGCTGACGGCTCGATTGCCGGCCTGCTGGGCGCCTCGCCAGGCGCATCGACCGCTGCACCGATCATGCTGACCGTGCTGCAGAAAGTCTTCAAAGACAAAGTGGCTTCGCCAGCCTGGCAGGAAAAACTGCACCAGATCGTGCCGAGCTATGGCACTCAGCTCAATGGCAATCCTGAGAAAGTGGCTGAGGAGTGGGCTTACACCGCAAAGGTGTTGGAACTGACTCCGCCGCCGGCGATGGGGCAGGTGGTGGCTCCGGCTGCTGCTCCGGCTGATGCGGGTAAGGCACCGAAGGCTAATGCTGCGACTGATATGGCTCTGTAACCAGAGAGCTAATAAAAGCCCACTGAACCGGTGACGGTCAGTGGGCTTTTTTGTGGGACATGGTTTTCAAAGGGCAGATTCATCCGGCCCACATGACTGCTTTCGGCCCAGGCTGTGTGAAAACGCATGGGCAGCCCCATCTCCATCCGTGTCCCTAACCGTCGATCGGCTTTCTCCTGCGCGGGTTGACCTGTAGCCAGAAAGGGCTAATTTACATTGCGTGGGAAAAAATCCCACTCTTAAAAATTCAGGAGATACTGGAAACTGACAGTTTGCTCCCATGCCGCTCCCGGATTGCAACGCTGATTGCGTTGGCACTGCTCGCGGTAAATCACCAGGAGAATGCACGATGAACACTTACCTGCTTTTCAAGAGAGGATTRCTGGCGCTGGCAATTGGTGGTGTCCTCTCGGCTTCCATCGTTTTGGTACCAGATTCCATTTCCCATGACTCGAGTGCCTATGCCAAGGATGGTGGTGGTGGTGGTGGTGGTGGTGGTGGTGGTGGCAACGGCGGTGGCAGTGGCGGCCATGGCGGCAACAGTGGGA
Organism: Pseudomonas sp. P5_A12; assembly: GCF_056400685.1. Lineage (NCBI taxonomy): Bacteria > Pseudomonadati > Pseudomonadota > Gammaproteobacteria > Pseudomonadales > Pseudomonadaceae > Pseudomonas > Pseudomonas sp. P5_A12. Next base: position 35,628 of record NZ_JBFUKU010000013.1, read on the forward strand.
GCGGTGGCAGTGGAGGCCACGGCGGTAACAGTGGGAACGGCGGCAACAGTGGGAGTGGTGGCAACGGTGGACACARCGGCAGCGACCATGGGAATGGGAACGGGAATTCAGGCCATGCCAGCTCTGGGAGTTCGAACTCCGGTCGCAGTGGTACCCATGCAGAAGCGGGTGATGACCACGGCAACCACGCCCGCGGCGAGGCTGGTGACGACCATGGCGTCCACGTCGGCGGTGAGCCTGGCGACGACCACGGCGTCCACGTTGGCGGCGAGGCTGGTGACGACCACGGCGTCCACGTTGGCGGTGAGCCTGGTGACGACAATGGCAACCATGTTGGCGGCGAACCCGGCGACGACAACAGCCGGAGCTGAAGCGGCCTGATGACCTCATGCAAAACCCTGGAGACCGGTTTTGTATGAGGTGCGGCAAAAAAAGCGCCTGCTTTTATGGGATTAATTCCCACGTAGCTATACTGGGGTTAACTGTCCAGGAATGCGCTGAATGCAATCGTCCACCTTGCCCACCTCGCTCCTCAAAGCCTTGCGACATGTCATGCGGCCGCTGGTACGCCTGATGCTGCGCAAAGGCGTCACCTACCTGGTGTTTGCCGACCTGCTCAAGGAGGTTTTCGTCGAAGTAGCGGACCGTGAGTTCCGTCTGGACGACAAGGCACCGACCGACAGTCGCATCAGCCTGCTCACCGGCGTGCACCGCAAGGATGTGCGGCGCTTGCGCAACACCAGCGACCCCGATTCTTCCACGCTTCCGGAAAACATCACTTTCGGTGCGCAACTGGTCAACGCATGGACCAACGCGCCCTTTTGCAACGACGCCGGCCAGCCATCACCACTGCCTCGATTGGCCAGTGTCGGCGGCGACCGCTCCTTTGACGCCTTGGTGGCGAAAGTCAGCACGGATATCAGAGCGCGGGTGGTGTTGGACGAGTGGCTGCGTCTGGGCGTCGTCCGCCTTGATGAACAAGAGTGCGTGCACCTCGAAGCCCAGGCCTTCGTGCCACAAAAGGGCTTCGATGAGAAAACTGCTTACCTGGGGCACAACCTGCACGATCATGCCTGCGCTGCGGTACACAACCTGACCAGCGAAGGTCCGGCCTTTTTTGAACGCAGCGTCCACTATGACGCACTGGCCCCGATGAGCGTCGAGGCGTTGCGCGAGGCCGTTGCCAGCGAGGGAATGCAGGCCCTGTTGAGTTTCAACCGGCTCGCCGCCGACCTGGAATTCCGGGATCTGCCCAGCCTTGAACCTCGCCAGCGCATCACGGTCGGCTTGTACTTCTACACTGAAGCTTCCGATCCCAATTCGCCGATGGCTCCTAAGCCATGACCGTCAATTTGCGCCTGTTTCGTGCAATTGCCCTCGCTCTGGGCCTCGGACTTCCGATTGTGTTGCAAGCCGCCCCGGCCTGTGTAAGCCAGAATGACGCGGGCATGAGCGAAGTTCCGGTCCTCCAGGTTCCGGGGGGCACCGGCGGCACGGGGGTAGCGCCTGGCGGCATGGGCGGTACCGGCGTCAGCACCGACAACGGCGGGATTGGCGGTACCGGTGCACCRCTGAAAAAGCGCCCTGGCGGCATTGGCGGCACCGGTGCCGTTGCAGGCGGCGTGGGTGGCACGGGCATCAGCAATGATAACGGTGGGGTCGGTGGCACGGGCATTGTTGGCACCATCACCGGGTTCGCCTCTATCTGCGTCAATGGCGTGGAAGTGCACTTCAACAACAATGTTCCGGTCAGCGAGAACGGCATTGCCACTACCAGCACTCAGCTGGCAGTAGGCCAAGTGGTTGCCGTGGAAGCGTTCAATTCCAAGCGAGGTCTGGAGGCGGGGCGCATTTCTATCCTGCACGTCTACGAAGGCCCGTTGACAGCCCTGCCTAGAGACTCCATGCCCATGCGTGTCATGGGGCAACCGGTACGCTTGGCCGGCGGAGCTCAAGTCGCTGCTGGTCTGCGCCCGGGTGATCCGGTACGGGTCAGCGGGCTGCGCGATGCTCGTGGCGAAGTGGTGGCCAGCCGCATCGACCGGGCGCCCGGCCTCAAGGAGGCCAGTGCCATCGGCCCGGTGGATCGCAGCGGCTATCTCCAGGGGCTCAAACTCAGCAATCACCCAGGCCCGGCGCAGGAAATGCTGGTGCGCGGCCAGTGGTCCGGTCGCGAGCTGGACGTGACCCAAAGCCGCCCCGACCCGAGCCTGCCCTTCATTGGCCGGGCACACAATGCGGTGATCGAGGGCCTGGTACAGGGCCGGCAGGACCGCCATTTGGTGGTCGGTGGCTTTAATGTGACGCTGGCACGCGACACCGTGTTTGTCGGTGTGCAGCCTTCGGAGCTGGCGCTGGATCGACGCGTGCGGGTCAACGGCGTGTTCACCGGCGCGCGGGACGTGCAGGCAACGCGTATCGAATTACCCCGCGAGCGCTCCGATTCGCCAGCCAGCAACCAGCACGGGCGACTCCGAACCAACGAGCAAAACACGGACGACTCAAGTGGTTCGAGCAACTCGAGCGCCGCCAACAGTTCCGGCAACTCCGGCAGTTCGGGGAACTCCGGCGGAGACAGAAGCGGCCGCACCGAGAGCGAAGACAGTGTCGGCGACAATATTCGCCACGGGGGCAATGACAGTCATGGCGGTGGCGACAAGAAAGAAAGCGTGGACAAGTCCGGCAAGTCAGAGCGTATCGAGAAGGTCGAGCAACCCGACAAAGTCGAGAAAATGGAGAAAGTAGAAAAGATAGAGAAAGTCGAAAAGGCCGGACGTCCGGAGAAAGTCGAGAGAGTTGAACGACCAGAAAAAGTCGAGAAGGTAGAGAAAGTCGAGAAAGTCGAGAAAGTCGAGAAGGTAGAGAAGGTGGAGAAGGTGGAGAAGGTGGAGAGGGTGGAGAAAGTCGAGAAAGTAGAGAAAGTAGAGAAGGTTGAGAAAGTCGATCGCTCTGGCAAGACGGATTAAACAGTGCAGTCATGATGCACTATCGTCATTAGTAACTAGGCTGGGTAAGTCACACAACAAAGCATGGGTGTGAACTTCGATGACGCAAGACACGAGGTGAACATGAGCCCCAAGCGCATCCTGCTCGTCGGTTTGCTTGCCAGCCTGGCCTTGCCAGCCTTGGCCGATAACTTCACGACCTCGATCGGAACCGACTACTCTCGGGGCGACTATGGCACTGGTACTACGTCCGAAACCTGGTACGTCCCGCTGGTGGGCAAATACGAAACCGGTCCCATGACCTACAAGCTCACTGTGCCCTGGCTGCGCATTACCAATCCTTCGGTCGGCCCTGACGGCGATCCGTTGCCCGGTGGCTGCGGCAAAGTGGAAAGCGGTTTGGGCGACACGGTCGCCGGTGCCGACTATGCGGTGCTTGACGGTAGCGTTGGCGGGCTGTTCGTGGACCTGATCGGCAAGGTCAAGTTGCCCACAGCTGACGAAGACGAGTGCCTGGGCACGGGCAAAACCGACTACTCCGCCCAAGTCGATGTCGCCAAAGCCTTCGGCCCTGTGACCGGGTTTGCTACCTTGGGTTGGAAAAAGTACGGCGATCCGTCGGACACCGACTTCGACAACCCGATATTCGCCGGCCTGGGCTTCGCCATACCCGTGTTCGCGCGCACCACGGCGGGCGCATCCTACGACTGGCGGCAGAAGGTCGTTTCCACGGGTGACCAGATCAAGGAACTCACTCTCTTCCTCACGCACAAGCTCAATCAGAACTGGAAGTTTCAGTTGTATGCCGTCAAGGGCTTTTCCGACGCCAGCCCGGATGGCGAGGCTGGATTGTTGCTCAGCCAAGCTTTCTGATACTCCAGTTTGAGACCACGCATATCCGTCAGCCTGGGGGCGCGCTACACCGATTAGCTACTGGCGTGATTGGCCGCCTTGGCTTTGCTTTGAGCTACAGCGGCTTCAGCCTTCTGTTTCTGTGCAACCTGAAAGACTTCCATTGATGCTTTCCGGGCCGACTCCATGCGATTGAACGTCTTGTCACCACCACCTGTGGCCATCGCCAGAGAAGAAGCGGTCAGAGCGGCGATTACGAAGAGAGCTTTCATGGATTTCATTTGGGTATCCTCAAGTAAAACTTTGTGAACTGCTAACAGCGGGTTTTGTTTGCTAAAGCTGAACTTCCTTGTTCAACGTGGCCTCATCATCCAGCCAGGGCGGTGTTTCTTAGTGCCCAGGTGCCTTGTTCCATGCGCCCTTCAGCGTCTCTGCTTTTTGCCCAGGCAGTGAGCAGTACCATCATCCCGAATCCACCGACGATGAGAAACGGATAGGCTGCCAGCAACTCGACCAGCGAGTACTTCCAGGCCAGCGGGCGACCCACACCGAGCATGGCGGCATAGAACCACGACACGCCAGAGAGGGCACCCGAGAACAGCGCCAGCATGCGCAGGTTGTAGGTGAGCTTCAGTAACGAACCGGCTTTCTTCAAAGCGGGCATGACAGCGCTATGCAACAGGAAGCCGTTAAAGGTCAACAGCACAACTATGCCGATTTTGGCCTGTAGTTTTGGATTGAGGAAATACTCCATCCCCTTGCCGGCATAATCTATCCCGACAATACCGATGCCCGTAATCCAAAGAGCTACAAGTGCAACGACTACGGTTTTTTGAAGGCTTTCCATGTGCGCATCATCATGGTGACCTGACGCATCCCCCTTCAGGAGTTGCTTGATCATTGCAATGTCGCTGGTCAAAACCAGCCCGATTGCCACACAGCAGGCGATAAGATGAAAATAAACAACGCCCAAACGCAAATATTCCACGGTGGACGAAGAAAACATACTAAGTTCCATGGTGACCTCTTGGTTGTAACAGTGAATCAACATGGCGCTCAGCACGGCTTAACTTGAGTTTACCGTTGCTGACTGCCATTTAGATTCAGCAGTTTCTATTAGTTAATCTTGCAGCATTACGCTGCCAAGATAAAAGTGAGTTTTGCGAATTGACTTTTAATCATTCGCTCATGTCAATTTTCAGGTAACAAAAAACATCATCCGCACTTTGTGCATATGAGGTTTAACTTCCACTTCTGGGGGGGGCAGGCAAGCCCCGGAACCCTAACGGCGAGGGGATCAGGCAATGCTGGTGGGGTCGGCGGGGCTTCCACCCCATTCGAGGAAACGAATCTTGTGAACTTCACCCTCGCTGTCTTCGTAGACCAGGGTCACCGGTACCATGCCGGTCTTATCGGATGTATCGGTGCGCTGCAGTACCCGTTTCACATCGATTTCCATTCCGTAGTGGTATTCGACGGCTGATACATGCGCGCCGGGTTCAAGCAGGTTGTTCTGGTCGAACATACTTGGTGCGAGACTGGAAATTACGGCACTGACAATTGTGGCCATGCTCATAAGGTTGTACCTCCACTGAAGTTCGCTTAACGGGGGCTTAATGTGACACGTGTTGGAGGTGAAGTTCACTAAACCGCGACGAACGCGCCTGCCTGAAGAGCCTGTAGCGGCTGCAAACTCCCAGCAATTCCCCGCGCTTGACGCCCCTCGACCATTCGTCCTTTAAACCCCGTATTTGTTGGCAAAACTCCTTTTTTGCATGAGGTCATAACATGTCATGACAGTGGTGGTTGTGACCGTACATGGACCAAAAACGCCAGCTATCGAACTTGGAGAAATATCGGGTATTGGCTGATTTTTGCCTGTCGCGAAGGACAGAAAGCGACCCATAGTAGTCAGTCATCCGAGGCGCTACTCTCGCAGGAACGCTCCTTCAGGTGCCGACAACAACGAAATGAAATGCATATTTGATCGTTTACGTGGCAGGGCCGGAAAGCTAAAGCGGTAAACCATGGGGGTCGATGTCCATGGGGATGTACAGGTGTGGAAAACCCTCGCCATAGGGACGAGGGCTAATGGATAAAAAAGACGCTACGTCCGCTTAATCGTTAGAACTGTTCCGCGCTCAGGCCATACAACGAGGCACTGCCGGCCCGAACGGATTGTTCCAGGCTCAAAATGCGTGGTAGCAAGCGGTGGATGTAAAACTCGGCAGTGGCGATTTTCGCGTCGTAGAAATCTTCGTCTTCGCTGCGCTTTTTCCGGGCAACCTGAGCCATACGCGCCCAGAGCCAGGCGTAGGCGACGTAACCGAAAAGGTGCAAATACTCCACCGAGGCAGCGCCGACTTCATTGCGGTTGGTTGCCGCCCTGTCCTGCAGCCAGTCGCTGATGTCCTCCAGCCGCTGCACGGCATCGCGCAGTTGTGTGGCGTAGAGTGCATCGGGCTGAGCGGCGAAACGGCGAATCTCGCCGGTGAACTGGCGAAGCACGATGCCTTTATCGGCGAGCACTTTGCGTCCAAGCAGGTCCAATGCCTGGATGCCATTGGTGCCTTCGTAGATCTGTGCAATGCGCACATCACGGACCAATTGTTCCTGGCCCCATTCGCGGATGTAGCCATGGCCGCCGAAAACCTGTTGGCCATTGATGCAGCTTTCCAGGCCAGTGTCGGTAAAAAACGCCTTGGCCACCGGCGTCAGTAGCGCAACCAGGTCCTGTGCACTATCGCGTTCGTCGGCATCGTTGGAAAACTTCGACAGATCCAGTTGCTGCCCGACATAACTGGCGAATGCGCGGCCGCCCTCGGTCATGGCTTTCATGCCGAGCAGCATGCGCCGCACATCCGGGTGAACGATGATCGGGTCGGCCAGTTTGTCCGGGGACACGGCGCCGGTGGGTGCCCGACTCTGAATGCGTTCCCGAGCGTAGGCGACGGCACTCTGGTAGGACGCTTCGGCGCAGCCGATGCCCTGAATGCCGATGGACAGGCGTTCGTAATTCATCATGGTGAACATCGCCGCCAAGCCTTTGTTCTCTTCACCGACCAGCCAGCCACTGGCACCGTCGAAGTTCATCACACAGGTGGCGGAGGCCTTGATGCCCATCTTGTGTTCGATCGAACCACAACTTACGGCGTTGGCAGCGCCGAGGGAGCCGTCGGCATTGACCAACACTTTAGGTACGACAAACAGTGAAATGCCTTTCGCGCCCGCAGGCGCGTTCGGCAGTTTGGCCAGTACCAGATGAACGATGTTCTCGGTCAGGTCCTGATCGCCGCCGGTGATGAAAATCTTGCTGCCGGTGATCTTGTAGCTGCCGTCAGCCTCAGGTTCGGCGCGGGTGCGGATGAGCCCAAGGTCGGTGCCGGCATGGGCCTCGGTCAGGCACATGGAGCCGGCCCAACGGCCTTCATACATCGGTGGCAGATAGAGGTTTTTCRGGGTGTCACTGGCGTGGGCATCCAGCGCCAGGCAGGCACCGGAACTCAATGCTGAATACAGCGCAAAACTTGAATTGGCGCCGTAGAGCATTTCTTCGAACTGCACGGCCAGCATTTTCGGCATGCCCATACCACCGAACTCGGCGTTGCCGGACAGTCCCACCCAACCGCCTTCGATGTAGGTCGCGTAAGCCTGTTTGAAACCGATGGGGGTGGTGACGCGCCCCTCATGCCACTGCGCGCCTTCTTCGTCGCCGCTGCGATTGAGGGGCGCAATCAGGTGCGAAGTGACTTTTGCCGCCTCCTCAAGAATGGCGTCTGCCGTATCGGTGTCGATGTTGTCGGCCAAGGCGGGCAGGCGCGCCCACATGGCCGGGGCATCGAACACTTCGTGCAGCACAAAGCGCATGTCGCGCAGCGGGGCTTTAAATTCGGGCATAACGTAAACCTCGTTGGGACAGTTGTGTCACGGGCACAGCGCCGCACAGGCGGGCCGTGCCCTTTTAATCAATGGTTCGAAGCGGCGGCAGCGCCGAGGCCGGTCTGAGCTCGAACAAATTGGTCGGCGTAGGCGTCACGTTCTTTGTCGGCGCGTGCACTGCGGTCGAGTCTGGACACCACGACGATCACCAGGAAGGCCAGCGGCATGGAGAACAGGGCGGGATGGTCGTACGGGAAGATCGCTTGAGCATGACCGAGTACGGTCACCCAGACAGGTGGCGACAGGATGACCAGTGCCAGTGCGCAGATCAGGCCGGCAAAACCGCCCAGGATCGCACCTTTGGTCGTCAGGCCTTTCCAGTACATGGCCATGATCAGCACCGGGAAGTTGGTCGAAGCGGCGATGCCGAACGTCAGGCCCACCAGAATGGCGACGTTCATCTTCTCGAACACAATGCCCAGCAGAATCGCGATGATGCCCAAGCCTACAGTGGCCATGCGGGTCACGCGCATTTCCTGTTTCTCGTTCGCGGTGCCTTTCTTGTACACGGTGGCGTAGAGGTCATGGGAAATCGCCGAAGCACCGGCCAACGCCAGACCGGACACCACCGCAAGGATGGTTGCGAACGCTACAGCGGCGAGGAAGCCGAAGAAGAGATTGCCGCCGACAGCTTTGGCCAGGTGCATGGCAACCATGTTGCCGCCGCCAATCAAGACACCGCCGACTTCGCCATTGACGTAGTACTGCGGATCAGTGCCTATGATCACCATTGAGACAAAGCCCAGGGTACAGACCACGAGAAAGAAGAAGCCGATGAAACCGGTGGCGTAGAACACCGACTTGCGCGCTTCCTTGGCGCTAGGCACGGTGAAGAAACGCATCAGGATGTGCGGCAGTCCGGCGATCCCGAATACCAGCCCCAGCGACATCGACACAGTGTTTATCGGGTCGGCGAGCATTGAGCCTGGGCCCATGATGTTCCAGCCACTGGCGTGAACCTTGACGGCTTTGTCGGCCAGGGTTTCATAGCTGAATCCGAACTGCGACATGGACATCACCGCGAGGGTGGTGCCGCCGGCGAGCAGCAGTACAGCCTTGATGATCTGGACCCAGGTTGTGGCGATCATTCCGCCGAAGATCACGTAAACCAGCATCAGCGCGCCAACGATCATCACCGCAATCGGGTAGTCGAGGCCGAACAGCAACTTGATCAGTTGGCCCGCACCGACCATCTGCACGATCAGATAGCAGCACACCACCGTCAGCGAGCCGAAGGCTGCGAAGATCCGTACCTTGTTCTGGTCCAGTCGATAGGAAACGATGTCAGCGAAGGTATAGCGTCCGAGGTTTCRCAGGCGCTCGGCCATCAGGAAGGTAATGATGGGCCAGCCAACGAAGAATCCGATGGTATAGATAAAGCCATCGTAACCCTTGGCGAATACCAGGCTGGAAAGCCCCAACAGGGTGGCTGCGGACATATAGTCGCCAGCAATCGCCAAGCCATTCTGAAACCCGGTGATACCACCGCCCGCCGTGTAAAAGTCCGAGGTGGATTTGGTTTGGCGCGCGGCCCACCAAGTGATGGCCAACGTGCCAAGGACGAACACGAAGAACATGCCGATCGCATTCAGGTTCAGTGGTTGCTTTTCCACCACCCCCATCGCCGGTGCGGCCAGCGCAACGGAGACTGGCAGCAGACCAGTAGCAGCGAGGATCAGTTTACGTAACAGAGTCATCACTTGCTCTCCTCGAGAATGGCTGCGCCCAATGCGTCAAAGCGCGTATTGGCGCTGTAGACATACCAACCGGTCAGTAACCAGGAAAACACGATGATTGCCGCGCCAACCGGCATGCCCAAGGTCATCATCTGATGTTCGCCGAGCGGTGCATGCAGCCACTGCGGGGCAAAAGCCACCACCAGCATGAACAGGTAATAAGAGCCCAATACGATGGCGCTCAACGACCAGGCCAGGCGTGAACGGGTGCTCACCAGTTGAATGAATTTCGGATTGCGCCGAATGCGTTCGCAAYGTTGCGTATCGGTTGAATGGATGTCGCTCATCAGTAGCTCCACATTGTTTTTGTTATCGGTATGTCAGGGCAGCGCACAGCCGAATTCGGCCTGCACGAATCCAAAGCAGCAGGTCAAACACCTGCTGCTTGATGGATGCAATGTCAGATGGGGTTAGAGCGCCTTGGCCCGGTCGCGCAACACATACTTCTGGATCTTGCCTGTGGAAGTCTTGGGCAAGAGGGTGAAGATCACTGTGCGCGGCACTTTGAATCCGGCCAGATGCTCGCGGCAGAAACTGATGATGTCAGCCTCGCGAACGTCGTGATGATCAGCCTTCAAGGTGACGAACGCGCAGGGCGTTTCGCCCCATTTCTCATCGGGACGCGCAACCACGGCTGCTTCCAGTACACCCGGGTGGCGATAGAGCACGCCTTCGAGTTCGATGGTGGAAATGTTCTCGCCGCCCGAGATGATGATGTCCTTGAGCCGGTCCTTGATTTCGACGTATCCGTCGGGATGCCAAACTGCCAAGTCACCCGTGTGGAACCAGCCGCCTTCGAACGCATCGGCCGTGGCGGTCGGATTCTTCAGATAGCCCTTCATGACGGTGTTGCCGCGCAAGAAGATCTCACCGATAGTCTGGCCGTCACGTGGGGTTGGCTCCAACGTTGTGCTATCGCCGACCATCACGCCTTCGAGCGTCGGGTAGCGCACGCCCTGTCGCGACTTGATTTGCGCCCGCTGCTCCAGAGGAAACTCATCCCATTCGGCGTGCCAGGCGCAAACCGTCACTGGGCCATAGGTTTCGGTCAGGCCAAACACGTGAGTGACCTTGATGCCCATCTCTTCGACGGCACCGATCACTTTGGCCGGTGGCGCAGCGCCGGCGACCAAGGCATTGACCGGGTGATCGATGGCCGCTTTCGCCGATGCAGGCATGTTCACCAGGGCATTGAGTACGATTGGCGCACCGCACAGGTGAGTGACCTGATGCTCGCGGATCAGCGTGAGAACTTTCTGCGGATCGACCCGGCGCAGGAATACGTGCACACCACCCAAAGCGGTAATGGTCCATGGGTAGCACCAGCCATTGCAATGGAACATCGGCAGGGTCCAAAGGTAAACCGGGTGGTTGCCAATGGCCCAAGTCATCTGGTTACCCAACGCGCTCAGGTAAGCGCCGCGATGGTGGTAAACCACGCCCTTGGGGTTGCCGGTGGTGCCTGACGTGTAATTCAGCGAAATGGCTTCCCACTCGTCGACCGGCCATTGCCAGTCGAATGCCGGGTCGCCTTCGGCCAGCAGTGCTTCGTAGTCCAGATCGCTAGCGGCTTGTCCTTCACCGTATTCCGGGTCATTGACATCAATCACCAGAGGCGGGTGATCCAGCATGCCGAGCGCCGCGTGGATCACGCCATGGAACTCGCGGTCGGTAATCAACACCTTGGCCTCGCCATGCTGCAGCATGAATGCGATCGCCTCGGCATCCAGGCGGACATTGAGCGGGTTGAGCACAGCGCCGATCATTGGCACACCGAAATGCACTTCAAGCATCTCGGGAATGTTCGGCAGCATCACCGCCACTGTGTCGCCCTTGCCGATACCGCGACCGGCCAGCGCCGAGGCAAGACGTCGGCAACGGGTATAGGTCTGCGCCCAAGTGCGGCGAATCGATCCGTGGATAACGGCAAGGTGGTTCGGATAAGTGCTGGCGGTACGCTCGATGAAGCTGAGCGGAGACAAGGCAATGTGGTTGACAGCCGACGGGCCTAGGCCTTGTTCATAGATAGACATGTGCGGGTACTCGATGGCTGATTGTTAGCTCTATGGTTGACCTTGCAGCGTAGTCGCCGAGGCCACCTTCAAATTCCGGTCAACTTTATATAACATTCAGCCTCGCATATGGAAGTACAACCTATGGTGTATGGTATATATACTATATGTTCTTCTTCTGGCTCTGAATCGCTCCCGCTAGCCCTCCAAGGCTGGTATATGCTTGGTTTCCCTGACAATGTAGACCCGCAATGACCCTGACCCCAGTTCGATTGCACAGTTGGCTGCGCTTGCAGCGCGAGGGTGTTTCTCTGGCCGCGCGGGCCGATGCGTTGTGTCGGGCGCTGCAGGATTGCCCGGAAGTACAGCGGGCGGTTTACCTGAGTTGGCAGCCCAATGCGCGGATCTACAGCCATGAGGGCGCCGCCCAACATTTTCCTCCAGGACTTGGCGACCCGGCGCTGGCCAGCGATCAATTGCTCTTCGAGCACTTGGTCGAGGCAGGGCGTCTGGACCTGGCTCAAGTCCGTCAACTCGATTGCTGGTTGTCCGGCCGGTTGCGGCGGGCCGCGATCAGCCATGGCCAGGTGTTTGATCTGGCCTTGCAGCCGGGGCAGCCGGGGTTGTTGCTGGTAGAAGTGTGCGAGGGCGTGAGCCTCGATTGGCTGGGCTGGATGCAGGATTTGCTGACAACGCTGCTGAGCAGCGTAAACGGCATGCTGCGTGGTTCGCCGCTGCTGGGCCATGATCCGCAACCGAGCTTGTTGCTCGATGCACAAGGCCGCCCACTGGAGTTCAACGCCGCACTGTTGTCGCTGCTCGCCGAGAAGCCCCTGACCGATGTGCTGGGCTTTTTACCGGTCAATCATCGGGTGCTGGTTCGTGCCTGCCTGGACCAGCAGCGCGCCGTCGAAGGCGTCGAGGCTCAATTCGAAGAACAGATACTGATCTGGACGTTTATTCCCGATCCCCAGGACAACCGAGTGCTCGCCCGTTGCCGCGACGCTACGGCTCAAATGCTGGCGGCGCGTGAAGCGACTACCGCACGACGTCTGTACCGTTTGATCATCGAGAACACCACCGACCTGATTTCCCGACACACACCGGATGGGCACGTTCTCGATGCGTCCCCGGCATCCTGGACTTTGCTCGGTTACTGGCCCGAAGAGTTGCGCGGCCAACTGGCCCAGGGCCTGTTTCATCGCCAGGATTTGACCGGCCTTGTGCAACGCGCGCGCGATGCGCTTGAGCAGGATGGCTATCACACCATGACTTATCGCATCCGCCATCGCGACGGCCATTACCTGTGGTTCGAAACCGCCAGCCGGGCGATCCGGGAAACCTACACCGGGGCGGTGGTCGAAGTCGTCAGCATCTCACGGGACATTACGGCCCGAGTGCAAGCCGAGGAGAACAAACGACGCCTGGCCGAAGTGGTCGAGGCCTACATCGATCCGGTGTTGTTCATCGACCCCGAGGGGCAAGTCACTTACCTCAATCCAGCCGCGCGACGCATTCTGGTGATTGATGAGCATCAACCAATGCCGGCCCTGGCCGCGTTATTCGCAAGCGGCGATTTTGCGCGTCTGCAACGTGATGGCTGGAGTAGCGCCGAGCGCGACGGTGTCTGGAGCACCGATGCGCGGTTGCAACCACCGGGCGGCGGCACATCGGTGCCGGTGTCGCTGGTACTACTGGCACACCGTTCCGCCGGGGGCAATCGTTATTACTCGTTGGTCGCGCGGGACATGACCGAGCGCGAGCTGCGGGAAGTGCAGCAGCGCCGTCATCAGGACGAACTGGCACACACCGCACGATTGGTCACTCTCGGTGAACTGGCCTCGGGGATCGCCCACGAAATCAACCAGCCGCTGGCTGCCGTGGTCAATTATGCGAATGCCAGCCAGCACTATTTACAGACGCTGGATTCCAATCCCCAGGCCGCCGCAAGAGTGAAGCAAGGCTTGGAGCGCATTACCCATCACGCCACTCACGCCTCCGAAGTGATCCGGCGTTTACGCTCCTTTTTGCGCAAGGGACAGCGTCGCATGCAGGCGCTGAATTTGACCGACGTCGCCCGTGAAGCCGTGCGTTTGTGTGCCTGGGAGGCGACTAATTGCCAAGTGACAATCGAGGATCGACTGCCGGATAATCTGCCACCCGTTTATGCCGACCGCGTGTTGCTGGAACAGGTGCTGCTCAATTTGTTGCGCAATGCCATCGACGCCAACCGTGAGCAACATCCCGGGCAGCCTTCTTTGATCGTGATGGCCGTGGAGCAGGGCAGTGGCGGCTGTGTGGAAATCCGTGTGCGAGACCAAGGGCCGGGCGTCAGCGAGACGGAACTGGAGCAGATATTTACCCCGTTCTACACCAGCAAGGCCGATGGCCTGGGGCTCGGTCTGTCCATGAGCCGCAGCATCATCGAAGGTTTCGGTGGCGAATTGAATGCCCGGCGCCAGCCTGTCGGGCTGCTGATGTGTTGCCGCTTGCCGCTTGCCGGCCCAACAAAACAACAATAGGAATCAGGTAATGGCAGGTGTAACGGAGCACGTTGTGTATGTGGTCGATGATGACCAGGGCATGCTCGAATCGACGATCTGGTTATTGGAATCGGTCGGGCTCAAGGCCTTGCCGTTTACCAGTGGCGTCGCGTTTCTCGATGCCTGTGATGCAAGCCTCGATGCCTGCGTGCTGCTGGACGTTCGCATGCCCGGCATGGGCGGATTGAATGTGCAGGAAGAAATGCGCGCGCGCCAACTGAACCTGCCGATCATCTTCGTCAGCGGGCATGCGGATGTGCCGATCGTGGTGCGCGCGTTCAAGGCCGGTGCCCATGATTTTATCGAGAAGCCTTACAACGAACAGCTGTTGCTGGACAGCGTGCAACAGGCGCTCAGCAACTGTGCCGCCAACCGTTCGGGTAACCAGGGCCACGAAGCCTTGCAGGCGCGCATGCTGACCTTGACCCCGCGCGAGCGCGATATCCTGTTACCGCTGGTGCAGGGTTACACCACCCGCGAAATCGCGGAGCAACTGGGCGTCAGTGCGAAAACCGTTGATCTGTATCGCGCGCGCGTCATGAAACGCATGCAGGCCAACACGTTGCCGGACCTGGTGGGTATGGCCATCGCGGCGGGGATGGTCGATCCGCTGAAGTTGCGTTGATTCCTGGCTCTTTGTATTTCCAATGTTGTTGGTTGCGTCTGGATTCCACTGCAATGGTCGTCTTTACGTTGACCAACCGCCTTTAGGCGCGAGCTTTCTTGCGTTGGCATTGAGCCGGTCAACGGTAAATATTGCATGGCAAACGCATCAACGGTAGCACTGCTCCTATAAGGGCGGTGTGGACATCAACCGCGGTGACGGCCGCGGAAGTAGTTGATCAGGCCTTGGGTCGAGGCATCGTCAGCCGGGGTTTCTTCACTGCCGACGAGGCGGTTGTAGACGCCTTTGCCCAGTTCCTTACCCAGCTCCACGCCCCACTGATCGAAGGCGTTGATGCCCCAGATCACGCTTTGCACGAAGACTTTGTGTTCGTACATCGCCACCAGTGCGCCGAGGCGACGCGGGCTGATGCGTTCCACTACCAAGGTATTGCTTGGACGGTTGCCCGGGATCACCTTGTGCGGCGCGAGTTTCTGCACGTCGTCTTCGCTCATGCCTTTGTCACGCAGCTCGGCTTGCGCTTCGGCAAGGGTCTTGCCGAGCATCAGCGCCTGGCTCTGCGACAGGCAGTTGGCGTACAGCCACTGGTGGTGGTCGGACACCGGGTTGAAGCTGACGATCGGCACGATGAAGTCGGCCGGGATCAGTTGGGAGCCTTGGTGCAGCAGCTGGTGATAGGCGTGTTGACCGTTGCAACCGACACCACCCCAGATGACCGGGCCGGTGTCGGTGGACACCGGAGTACCGTCCTGACGCACGCTCTTGCCGTTGGACTCCATGTCCAGCTGTTGCAAGTGCTTGGTGATGTTGCGCAGATAGTGGTCATACGGCAGGATCGCGTGGCTTTGCGCGCCCCAGAAATTGCCGTACCACACACCGAGCAGGGCCAGCAGCACCGGCATGTTCTGTTCGAATGGCGCGCTCTGGAAGTGCTGGTCCATGGTGTAGGCCCCGGACAGCAGTTCCTTGAAGTTCGACATGCCGATGGCCAGCGCGATGGGCAAGCCGATGGCCGACCACAGCGAGTAACGACCGCCGACCCAGTCCCACATCGGGAAGATGTTTTCTTCGCGAATACCGAACGCCACCGCCGCGGCATTGTTGCTGGAAACGGCGATGAAGTGACGATACAGCTCGGCTTCCGAACCTCCCTGAGCCAGGTACCAGGCGCGTGCGGCCTGGGCATTCTTCAGGGTTTCGAGGGTATTGAAGGATTTCGACGATACGATGAACAGCGTGGTCTCGGCACGCAGCTTCATGGTCAGTTCGTGGAACTCACTGCCATCGATGTTCGCCAGGTAGTGGCAACGCACGCCTTTCTGGGCGTAGGACAGCAGCGCCTCGGACACCAGCTCCGGGCCGAGGAACGAGCCACCGATGCCGATGTTCACCACGTCAGTGATCGGCTTCTCGGTGTAACCGCGCCACAAACCGTCGTGGATGCGGCCCACGAGGTCGGTGATCTGGTTCAGCACTTTGTGCACTTCCGGCATCACGTTGACGCCATTCACCGACAGCTTGTCGCCCACCGGGCGGCGCAACGCGGTGTGCAGGGCCGGGCGACCTTCGGAGGCGTTGACGATTTCGCCTTCGAACAGCGACTTGATCGCGCCCTTGAGGTCGACTTCATTGGCCAGGCCCACCAGCAGATTGCGGGTCTCGGCGTTGATCAGGTTCTTCGAATAATCGAGAAACAGCCCGCAGCTGCTCAGGGTAAATTGAGTAAAACGCTGCGGGTCGGCATTGAAGGCTTCGCGCATGCTGAAATCCTGCATGGCTTGGCGGTGATCATTCAGCGCTTGCCAGGCGGGCAGAGCGGTCACGTCGTTAGGGGTGCGGTAGTACGCCATCGCTGCGGGTTTCCTTTTTACTTGAACGGCTTTGTGAACACTAAAAATCCCGGAGCGCTGCGGGTAGGCGTCCGGTCAACTGTGTCGACACGATTTCATGGCACAGGGCGAATACAGTAAACCTCACGCTGCAATCTGTCTTGGCTTTGTCGGATTCGATCCCAGTACATTTATACATCGAAGCCGGGAACGGTCCGACAAACGGCCTGATCAGGCAACCTGAACCGGAATGGCATTACTGGTGTGGCTCAGTTCGTTGCCGGGCGCCATGTAGAGCATGCGCGGCTTGAAGTTGAGCAGCTCGGCTTCACTGTAATGAGCGTAAGCGCAGATGATCACGCGGTCGCCGACCTTGGCTTTGTGGGCGGCGGCACCGTTGACCGAGATCATGCGCGAGCCTTCTTCGCCACGAATCGCGTAAGTGGTGAAGCGTTCGCCGTTGTCGACGTTATAGATCTGGATTTGCTCGTATTCACGGATGCCGGACAAGTCCAGCCATTCGCCGTCGATGGCGCAAGAACCTTCGTAATCAAGTACTGCGTGGGTGACTTCGGCGCGATGCAGCTTGGCCTTGAGCATGATGGCGTGCATGAGTGTTTTCCAAGGTCGGAATCGAACGGCGGGCAGTTTGCCCGAAGCCTCAAAGGGCAGCAATACGATGTAGGAATTGACGCGGGAGACCAATGTAGGAGCTGGCTTGCCAGCGAAGRCGGTGGGTC
>NZ_JBFUKU010000014.1:0-52262 GCF_056400685.1 Pseudomonas sp. P5_A12
AACCTGGAGCGATATCAGGATCTTGATCGGCGCATAGGAACCGGCGTTGCACCTGCCGCGACTCCTGAAAATTCTTCCACCGGTGGTGATTTGAACGCCCCCGGTGCAGCAGCTGCTGGCGCAAGTGCAGGAGCGGCTGCCGCTCATGCACCTGCCGCAGGTAGCGAACCGGCTGATCCGGCGAAGGAAAAGCTGTATTACGACGCAGCTTTCGACCTGATCAAAGCCAAGGATTTCGACAAGGCCAGCCAGGCTTTTGCTGCCTTCCTGCGCAAATACCCGAGCAGCCAATACGCGGGCAATGCTCAGTACTGGCTGGGCGAAGTGAACCTGGCCAAAGGCGATCTGCAAGGCGCGGGTCAGGCGTTTGCCAAGGTTTCGCAACTGTACCCCAAGCACCCAAAAGTGCCTGACTCGCTGTACAAACTGGCTGATGTAGAACGCCGCCTCGGTCACACTGACAAGGTCAAAGGCATTCTGCAGCAGGTTGTGTCGCAATACCCGGGCACTTCCGCTGCTCAGTTGGCCCAACGAGACTTGCAGCGCATGTAAGGCTGTCAGGCCCTGTTTTGAAGAAACCCGCGCTTATCGCGGGTTTTTTCGTTAGAATTCACCCCCTTTTTATGAAACACGCTTTTTGGGATCTGCGCGGTGGCGGGGTTCCTTGAAGTGCCTGACGGAGGCGGACAGCCTGTTTAGCTGTTATGCCCGTGGCGACTATGCAAGACACATTGAGAATTACCGAAGTTTTTTACTCGTTGCAGGGTGAAACGCGGACTGCCGGGCTGCCCACAGTATTTGTGCGCCTCACCGGTTGCCCATTGCGTTGCCAATACTGCGACAGCGCCTACGCGTTCACTGGCGGCACCATTCGCCCGCTCGACGACATCCTCGAGCAAGTGGCCGGTTTCCGCCCGCGTTATGTGTGTGTCACCGGTGGCGAACCGCTGGCCCAACCTAACGCCATCCCATTGCTCAAGCAGTTGTGCGACGCCGGTTACGAAGTGTCACTGGAAACCAGTGGTTCGATCGATATCTCGGCAGTAGATTCTCGGGTCAGTCGCGTTGTCGACCTGAAAACCCCGGGTTCGAAGGAAGCACACCGCAACCGCTACGAAAATATCGAGCTGCTCACGTCTAACGATCAGGTGAAGTTTGTCATCTGCTCGCGGGAAGACTATGACTGGGCTGTGTCCAAGCTGATCCAGTACGGTCTTGATCGTCGCGCCGGTGAAGTCCTGTTCTCGCCCAGTCACCATGACCTGAATGCTCGGGACCTGGCGGATTGGGTAGTGGCTGACAACCTGCCAGTGCGTCTGCAATTGCAGCTGCATAAATATCTTTGGAATGACGAGCCGGGGCGCTGAAATGACGGAACAACTGAACACAGCTGAAAAACGTGCAGTCATCCTGCTTTCCGGTGGCCTGGACTCGGCGACAGTCGTGGCCATGGCTCGCGCCGAAGGTTACAGCTGCTACACCATGAGCTTCGATTATGGTCAGCGCTCTCATGCCGAGTTGCACGCCGCTGAGCGCGTCGCCCGAGACCTGGGTGTGGTCGAGCACAWGGTGATCGGCCTCAACCTGAACGGTATGGGCGGCTCGGCACTGACCGACAGAAGTATCGACATTCCGGAGGAGTTGGGGGAGGGCATTCCAGTCACTTATGTGCCGGCGCGCAACACGGTATTCCTGTCGCTGGCGTTGGGCTGGGCAGAAGTGCTCGGTGCGCGTGACATCTTTATCGGTGTCAACGCGGTGGATTACTCCGGTTACCCGGACTGCCGTCCCGAATTCATCGAGTCCTTCGAGCGCATGGCTAATCTCGCCACCAAGGCCGGTGTAGAGGGCAATGGTTTCCGTATCCAGGCACCTCTGCAGAACCTGAGCAAGACGCAGATCGTCGAGGCGGGCGTGAAGCTTGGGGTCAATTACGGACTGACGGTTTCCTGCTATCAGGCCGACGATAACGGCCGTGCGTGCGGCAAATGCGATAGCTGCCGACTGCGTGCAGAAGGCTTTGCGGCGGCCGGAATCAGTGACCCAACACCTTATTTTTGATTTATTTCAAATTAGGTGTTGAATAGTCCTTAAAAATCAGTATTATACGCGCCACCACACAGCGGGTCGTTAGCTCAGTTGGTAGAGCAGTTGGCTTTTAACCAATTGGTCGTAGGTTCGAATCCCACACGACCCACCATTTTTGTAGCAGTTTTAAAAGTCTGGAAGGCCCACGCAAGTGAGGATTTCCGGATTTTTTTTTGCCCGCGATTTAAGGTCGCCCAGGTTCTGGGCTGCACCGCGTGACGCAGACCAGAATCATCTTTTGCATCCGCGGGATATTCTGTAGCCTTGCGCRGCTTCAAYGCTGTCCGTGCCTGATGAATACTCACTCTCCCGGCGGTACCCTGAASGGTCCGGAGCCGGGTGTATACTCGACTTTCGCGCAAATGCGCCTGCAGGTCTTGCGAACATGACGCAGATTTCCGAACGCCTTCTAGTTCAGGCTCACCTCGACGCCAAGCAGCCCAAGCCGCTGACCGCCGAGGAAGAAGCCTATTACCGTACCGCCATCGCCGCCGAGCTCAAAGCTCAGGACGCGGTGCTGGTTGCCCACTTCTATTGCGATCCGGTGATTCAGGCCCTGGCCGAAGAAACCGGTGGTTGCGTCTCCGACTCGCTGGAGATGGCCCGCTTCGGCAATGCACACCCGGCCAAGACCGTGGTGGTCGCCGGGGTGAAGTTCATGGGCGAAACCGCAAAAATCCTCAACCCTGAAAAGCGCGTGCTGATGCCAACCCTCGAGGCGACCTGCTCGCTGGACCTGGGTTGCCCGGTAGATGAGTTTTCGGCGTTTTGCGATCAGCACCCTGAACGCACGGTAGTGGTGTATGCCAATACCTCGGCGGCGGTCAAAGCGCGAGCGGATTGGGTGGTGACGTCCAGCTGTGCGCTGGAGATCGTCGAAAGCCTGATGGATAACGGCGAGACCATCATCTGGGGTCCGGACAAACACCTGGGCACCTACATTCAGCGCCAGACCGGTGCAGACATGCTGCTGTGGGACGGTGCCTGCATCGTTCACGAAGAATTCAAGTCCAAGCAGCTTGAAGACATGAAGGCGCTGTACCCGGATGCTGCAATTCTGGTGCACCCAGAGTCGCCAACCGCGGTGATCGAGTTGGCGGATGCCGTCGGCTCCACCAGTCAGCTGATCGCAGCGGCCCAGAGGTTGCCGAACAAAACGCTGATCGTCGCCACTGATCGCGGTATTTTCTACAAAATGCAGCAGCTGTGTCCGGACAAGGTCTTCATCGAGGCGCCAACGGCCGGTAACGGTGCCGCGTGCCGTAGTTGTGCGCACTGCCCGTGGATGGCGATGAATACCCTTGAGCGCACGCTCAAGAGCTTGAAAGAGGGGACGAATGAGATTTTTGTTGATCCAGCGTTGATCCCTCAAGCGATTCGGCCGTTGAAGCGCATGCTCGACTTCACTCAGGCCGCGCGGATGAAACTGGCCGGCAACGCCTGAGTTCCGCAAAAACAAAAAACTGTGGGAGCGAGACCGGCTTGCCGGCGATAGCAGTGTTTCAGTCAGCACAGATGTGACTGACAGAACGCTATCGCGAGCAGGCTCGCTCCCACAGTGGTTTTTGCAGTGCGAACTTACTTGGTTTTCTTCGGGATGCGCACCAACTGCGTGTTCGAGTACATGTCATGCCAGCTGCGCTTCTGCTTGTCGAACAGTGACCAGAAGAATCCCAACCCCAGGCATAGCCAAGACGCAATCGACACCACAAACCGCAACAGCGCCTGCCACAGGCTGATGGACGAGCCATCGGCGTTCTGTACGCGGATGCACCACACCTGCATGCCAAGGGTCTGGCCCGACCAGGTCCAGAACTTGGCGAAGAAGCCGAACAGCACAAACAGCAGCACGGTTGAGAGCAGTGGATCACCGTCCAGCGCGCCGGCTTCGGTGAGGGTGCGCATTTTGTCTTCGCCGAGGATCGCCATCTGGATCATCTTGTATAGGCCGCTGGTGACGATCAGCAGGGCGGTACACAACAGGAAGTCATAGAACATCGCTGCCAGGCGACGACCCAGGGTGACGGCGGGAAAGTCGCCCTGGGGGTTGAGCAGGTGTTTCGACATGGCAGCCTCTGGTCATAAAAAAGAAGCCATTTTACGGATTTACGCGCACAAAAAAGCCCCTGATGTCAGCATCAGGGGCTTTTTCGTTACAGAAGATTAGGCTTCTGCTTGTACTTCGTCAGCCTGCATGCCTTTCTGGCCTTGCACAGCAACGAAAGTCACTTTCTGGCCTTCTTTCAGGCTCTTGAAGCCGTTGCCCTGGATGGCACGGAAATGCACGAACAGATCCGGACCGCTTTCAGGAGTGATAAAACCAAAACCTTTCTCGTCGTTAAACCACTTGACGGTACCGCTCTGACGTTGGGACATTTCTTATTTCCTTTGACGCTAAAATTAATGACAGTCTCCTTCTCATGAAAGAGTACTGGGGCTGGTTGCAGGAGAGTAAGAAGACGTCGAACGGGATGTAGCTAACTTGTAGGCTACTGCCCAGGTCACGATTCCAAGCGACCCTTGCAAACACAGTGGACAAACTCTACGCCAACTACGGGAGAAAAAACAAGCCCCGTCAGAGGCCCGGTTTTGCTCAGGTTGAGGGCACTAGTCGATCCACTAATGTGTTCTTATTCTTTGTTGCTGTTCAATTGTTTTCGAACGTTATAAGCCGCGTTCATAAACGAAGCTTACAGCTAATGATGCGCACTATTTTATGGCGGTTGCGTTACACATTAGTGCATTGTTAACACAACCGCGTTACTTATAGAAACAGTCAATCAGCCGCGATAGTAGCGTTGTGGAACAAATGGCATTTTGCTTACAAGCAAAGGCACCTTTTTCCCACGGACAATCGCCCATACGGGGGTATCGATAGCGATATAGGCGCTGTCGACATAACCCATGGCCAATGGGGCGCCGAGCGTCGGGCCGAAGCCACCGCTGCAAACAGTACCGATGATATCGCCGGCTTCGTTGACGATTTCCGCGCCTTCACGCACTGG
The DNA here is from genome assembly GCF_056400685.1 of Pseudomonas sp. P5_A12. Classification (NCBI taxonomy): domain Bacteria; kingdom Pseudomonadati; phylum Pseudomonadota; class Gammaproteobacteria; order Pseudomonadales; family Pseudomonadaceae; genus Pseudomonas; species Pseudomonas sp. P5_A12. The sequence continues at coordinate 5,094 of NZ_JBFUKU010000014.1, forward strand.
CGTGCGTTCCTGGGGCAGCAGGCCGACGCGCTTGCGGCTGACGCCACCTTGTTGCTGCGCGAACACGGTTTCAGCGCCTGGGAAGCCGCCAGCCCGCGCGCCATCGGCACGACGAGGCTTGGAGATGGCCCACAGCAGGCTGGCTTCGATGGGGCTGGTGTCGGTGTTCATATCATGGCCATAGAGGCACAGGCCGGCTTCCAGACGCAGCGAGTCGCGAGCGCCGAGTCCGATGGCCTCAACTTCAACTTCAGCCAGCAGCGAACGGGCAAGGGCTTCAGCGTTGGCGGCCGGTACCGAGATTTCGAAACCGTCTTCACCGGTGTACCCCGAACGGCTGACAAAGCAGTCAACGCCCAGCAGTTTCACGCGGGCGAACTGCATGAAGGTCATCTTCGTCACTTCGGGTGCCAGGCGCGCGAGCACGCTGACCGCGGCCGGGCCTTGCAGGGCCAGCAGCGCGCGTTCTTCGAACAAGGGTTCGATGGTGCATTCGTCGCCGATGTGCTTGCGCAGGTGCGCCAGGTCCTGATCCTTGCAGGCCGCGTTGACCACCAGGAACAGTTCGTCGTTACCGAGGTTGGCGACCATCAGGTCGTCGAGGATGCCACCGGTTTCATTGGTGAACATCGCGTAGCGCTGCATGCCCACCGGCAGGTCGATGATGTCCACCGGCACCAGGGTTTCCAGGGCCTTGGCGGCATTGGCGCCGGTCAGGCGGATCTGGCCCATGTGCGAAACATCGAACAACCCGGCCTGATCACGGGTGTGCTGGTGTTCTTTCATCACGCCGAGCGGGTATTGCACGGGCATGTCATAGCCGGCGAAGGGCACCATGCGCGCACCGAGTTCGATGTGCAGGGCGTGCAACGGGGTTTTCAGCAATTGTTCGGTGGACATATTCAGCTCCTGAAAAAGTGTGCAAATGCGCGTGAGCATCAGCACTCGATAATGTTGACCGCCAAACCGCCACGGGCGGTTTCCTTGTATTTACTTTTCATGTCGGCGCCGGTCTGGCGCATGGTGCGGATGACCTTGTCGAGGGAGACGAAGTGCTGACCGTCGCCGCGCAGGGCCATGCGTACCGCGTTGATCGCCTTCACCGAGCCCATGGCGTTGCGCTCGATGCAAGGCACTTGCACCAGCCCGCCAATCGGATCACAGGTCAGGCCGAGGTTGTGTTCCATGCCAATTTCCGCGGCGTTTTCCACTTGCTGCACGGTGCCGCCAAGGACCTCGCACAAGGCGCCGGCCGCCATGGAACAGGCCACGCCGACCTCGCCTTGGCACCCGACTTCGGCACCAGAAATCGAGGCGTTTTCTTTATAGAGAATGCCAATGGCCGCCGCGGTCAGCAGAAAGCGCACGACGCCGTCTTCGGTCGCGCCAGGGATAAAGCGCATGTAGTAATGCAACACAGCCGGGACAATGCCTGCCGCACCGTTTGTGGGTGCGGTCACGACGCGTCCGCCGTTGGCGTTTTCTTCGTTGACTGCCAGCGCGTACAAGTTGACCCAATCCAGCACCGACAGCGGATCGCGCAACGACGATTCCGGGTTTTTGCACAGTTGTCGATGCAGGGCTGCGGCGCGACGCTTGACCTTCAACCCGCCGGGCAGAATGCCTTCTTTGCGGCAACCGGCATCGACGCAGTCTTGCATCACTTGCCAGATCTTCAGCAGGCCGGCGCGGGTTTCCGCTTCCGGACGCCAGGCGCTTTCGTTGGTCAGCATGACCTGGCTGATGGACAGACCGTAGGTGGTGCAATGACTGAGCAGATCCTTGGCGCTTTTGAACGGGAAGGTCAGCGGTGTGGCGTCTTCGACAATGCGGTCGGCGCCGGCGGCGTCTTCGTCGACCACAAAACCACCGCCAACCGAGTAGTACTCGCGGCTGCGGATCTGCAGGCCGGCGGCGTCGAATGCGCGAAAGATCATGCCGTTGGGGTGATAGGCCAACGGTTTGCGAATCATCGCCAGGTGTTCTTTCTCATTGAACGCAATGCTGTGTTCGCCGAGCAGGTTCAAGCGTCCGTTGCCGCGGATGTCTTGCAGACGGGCGGCKACGGTTTCGGTATTCACGGTGTCCGGGTGTTCACCTTCCAGTCCGAGCAACACAGCCTTGTCGCTGCCGTGCCCCTTGCCAGTGGCGCCGAGCGAGCCGTAGAGCTCGACTTTGGCGCAGGTGGTGGCTGTCAGCAGCCCTTCACGGCGCAAACCTTCGGCGAAACGCGCGGCTGCGCGCATCGGACCGACGGTGTGGGAGGAGGAGGGGCCGATGCCAATCTTGAACAGGTCGAACACGCTTAACGACATGTGAAGCTCCGGTGGCGCAGCGGCAAGCAGCAAGCCACAAGCCACAAGTTAAAAGCAGATGCGCTCTTTCTTGCAGCTTGAAGCTTGAAACTTAAAGCTGCTTTTCTTAAGCGTAGCTTTCGATCGACGGGCAGGCGCAGATCAGGTTGCGATCGCCAAACACGTTGTCGACGCGACCGACCGGTGGCCAGTATTTGCCTTCGATCAACGATGCAACCGGGTACACCGCTTGCTCACGGCTGTACGGATGCGTCCACTCGCCGACGATTTCCGCAGCGGTGTGCGGAGCGTTTTTCAGCGGGTTGTCGTCCTTGTCCAGCGTGCCGTTTTCCACCGCGCGGATTTCTTCGCGGATGCGGATCATGGCGTCGCAGAAGCGGTCCAGTTCTTCCTTGGATTCGCTTTCGGTCGGCTCGATCATCAGCGTGCCGGCGACCGGGAACGACATGGTCGGGGCGTGGAAGCCGAAATCGATCAGGCGCTTGGCGACGTCATCGACACTGATGCCGCTGCTGTCTTTCAGTGGACGCAGGTCGAGGATGCATTCGTGCGCCACCAGGCCGTTGCTGCCGGTGTACAGCACTGGGTAGTGCTCTTCGAGGCGACGGGAAATGTAGTTGGCGTTGAGGATCGCCAGCTGCGAAGCGCGCTTGAGGCCTGCACCGCCCATCATGCGAATGTACATCCAGGTGATCGGCAGAATGCTTGCGCTGCCGAACGGTGCTGCGCAAACGGCGCCTTCCTTGCGTTCCATCTGGGCGTGGCCCGGCAGGAATGGGGTCAGGTGCGATTTCACGCCAATCGGGCCGACGCCCGGGCCGCCACCGCCGTGCGGGATGCAGAAAGTTTTGTGCAGGTTCAAGTGCGACACGTCGCCGCCGAACTTGCCCGGTGCGCAGAGGCCGACCATCGCGTTCATGTTGGCGCCGTCGATGTACACCTGGCCGCCGTTGTCATGAATGATGCCGCAGATTTCGCGGATGCCTTCTTCGAATACGCCGTGGGTCGACGGGTAGGTGATCATCAGCGCGGCGAGGTGTTCGCGGTGCTCGATGGCCTTGGCGCGCAGGTCTTCGATGTCGACGTTGCCGCGGGCATCGCAAGCGGTCACGACCACACGCATGCCGGCCATGTTGGCGGTAGCCGGGTTGGTGCCGTGGGCGGACGACGGGATCAGGCAGATGTCGCGGCGGTCTTCGCCACGGCTCTGGTGATAGGCGCGAATCGCCAGCAGGCCAGCGTATTCACCTTGTGAACCAGCGTTCGGTTGCAGCGAGATCGAGTCGTAGCCAGTAGCGGCGCAGAGCATCGCTTCCAGTTCGTCAGTCAGTTGCTGGTAGCCAGCGCTTTGCTCGGCCGGGGCGAAAGGGTGCAGGGCACCGAATTCAGCCCAGGTCACCGGGATCATTTCGCTGGCGGCGTTGAGTTTCATGGTGCACGAACCCAGCGGGATCATGGTGCGGTCCAGCGCCAGGTCCTTGTCGGCCAGCTTGCGCAGGTAGCGCATCAGCTCGGTTTCCGAGTGATAACGGTTGAACACCGGGTGGCTGAGGATCGGCGATTGACGAACCAGTGCGGCCGGAATGGCGCTGACCACCGAAGCGGCAAGGGCAGCGAAATCTGGCAGGGCTTTGCCGTCAGCCAGCACGCTCCACAGGGTTTCGACGTCGGCCTGGGTGGTGGTTTCGTCGAGGGACACACCCAGGCGTTCAGCGTCGACTACACGCAGGTTGATGCGCTGGGCGCGTGCCTGCTCGTGCAGCTTGGCGGTGTTGGCGCCGGTGTTCAGGGTCAGGGTGTCGAAGAAGCTGGCTTGCTCGACGGTCAGGCCCAGTGCGCTCAAGCCTTTGGCCAGAATGGCGGTCAGGTGATGCACGCGGTTGGCGATCTGGGTCAGTCCTTTCGGACCGTGGTACACGGCGTACATGCTGGCGATGTTGGCCAACAGCACTTGGGCGGTGCAGATGTTGCTCGTGGCCTTCTCGCGACGGATGTGTTGCTCGCGGGTTTGCATGGCCAGGCGCAGGGCCGGCTTGCCGAAACGATCTACCGAGACACCGACCAGACGGCCAGGCATGTCGCGCTTGAACGCATCTTTGGTAGAGAAGTACGCAGCGTGCGGGCCACCGAAGCCCAGCGGTACGCCGAAGCGTTGGGCGCTGCCGATGGCCACGTCGGCACCGAATTCGCCCGGAGGCGTCAGCACGGTCAGGGCCAGCAGGTCAGCGGCCACGGCTACCAGGGCGTTGGCGGCGTGGAAGCGTTCAGTCAGTTCGCGGTAATCGAATACGTCACCGTTGCTGGCCGGGTATTGCAGCAGGGCGCCGAAGAACGGCGTCACGTCAGTCAGTTCGAGCTCGTCGCCGACCACGACGTCGATGCCCAACGGCTCGGCACGGGTGCGCAGCACGTCGAGGGTTTGCGGGTGGCAATGCACGGAGGCGAAGAAGGCGTGGCTGCCCTTGTTCTTGCTCAGGCGTTTGCAGAAGGTCATGGCTTCGGCAGCAGCGGTGGCTTCGTCGAGCAAGGAGGCGTTGGCGATCGGCAGGCCGGTCAGGTCGCTGATCAGGGTCTGGAAGTTCAGCAGCGCTTCGAGACGGCCCTGGGAGATTTCCGGCTGGTACGGGGTGTAGGCGGTGTACCAGGCCGGGTTTTCCAGCAGGTTGCGCAGGATCGGTGACGGCGTGTGGGTGCCGTAGTAGCCCTGACCAATGAAGGTCTTGAACAGCTGGTTTTTACCGGCGATGGCTTTGATCGAAGCCAGGGCCTCGGCTTCGCTCAAACCGTCTTCCAGGCCCAGGACGCTGGTGCCTTTGATGCTGTCCGGGATCACGCTGGCGCTCAGGGCTTCCAGCGAGTCGAAGCCGAGGCTGTTGAGCATGGCTTGCTCGTCGCCGGCACGCGGGCCGATGTGACGGGCGATGAATTCGTTGGCGGTGGTCAGATTCACTTGGGTCATGTCAGCGCTCCTCAGGCTTCGGCGTTGGCTTTGATCAGACGGTCGTAGGCGTCCTGGTCCAGCAGTTTGGCGACCGCCAAGGCGTCGCTTGGCTGGAAGCGGAAGAACCAGCCTTCGCCCAGCGGATCTTCGTTGACCAGTTCAGGGCTGCTGTCGAGTGCCGGGTTGACTTCCAGCACTTCACCGTCCAGTGGCATGTAGACGCCGCTGGCGGCTTTTACCGATTCCACGGTGGCGGCTTCAGCGCCTTTTTCGTAGGACTGCAGCTCAGGCAGCTGTACGAAAACCACGTCGCCCAAAGCGTTCTGTGCGAAAGCGGTGATGCCGACAGTAACGCTGCCGTCAGCTTCGGTGCGCAGCCATTCGTGATCTTCAGTAAAACGCAACTCGCTCATGGGAACTCCTAAGGGGGCCAGACTCGTCTGGTGGACGCTATTGAATGCGTGGGCAAAAAGCTCTGTTATGACGGACTACATAGCAAGAACGCGGCCAATGTTTGTTTTGTCCTTATTAATCAATGTTTTATTGGGTTTTGTGGGCGGGTGAAACGTGTGCACTGTAGCGAAATCGATACGGGCAGGGGCGGGGAAGAAAGCCGAGGTGGATCAAAGCCTTGTACAGCCGTGATTGAAGAGGGGTGTAGCGATATCGTTCCGCTGTAGCGCTTTCAGTACGGGTGGGGGTCGTTTTTGAGCAGGATTTCCCGGCACAACACAAAACCTGTGGGAGCCAGCCTGCTGGCGATTGCGGTATTACAGGCGATAAAGATGTCGACTGACATGGCCCCATCGCCAGCAGGCTGGCTCCCACAGGGGTACTGTGGTGTCTGGGGATTTCAGGGCTTGTTAGGTATGCCGTACTTGCGCAACCGATGGGCAATCGCCGTGTGGGACGTTTGCAGGCGGCTGGCCAGTTGGCGGGTCGAGGGGTAGCTGACGTAGAGTTTTTCCAGCAGGGTTTTCTCGAACTCTTCCATCGCCTGTTCCAGGCTGTCGACGTCGCTGTCGCTTTGGCGTGCCACGGAAGTGCCGGCGATGTCGAGGTCGCCGATGTCGACCAGGGTGCTTTCGCAAATGGCCGCGGCGCGGAAGATCACATTCTGCAATTGCCGCACATTGCCCGGCCAGCGATTACCCAGCAGCGCCGGGTAGGTGCCCGGTGCCAGGCGACAGACCGGGCGCTGGATTTGCGCGCAGGCCTGCTGCATGAAGTAGCGGGCGAGCAACAGAATGTCCTGGCCACGTTCGCGCAGCGGCGGGACTTCAACGTTGAGCACATTGAGGCGATAAAACAGGTCTTCGCGGAAGCTGCCTTCGCTGACCATTTTTTCCAGATCGCGGTGGGTGGCGCTGAGGATCCGCACATTGACCTTCACCTCACGATCACCACCGACTCGGCGGAAGCTGCCGTCATTGAGGAACCGCAGCAGTTTCGCCTGCAAGTACGGCGACATCTCACCGATCTCATCGAGAAACACCGTGCCCTGGTTGGCCAGTTCCATCAGCCCCGGTTTGCCGCCGCGTTGCGCCCCGGTGAAGGCGCCGGGGGCGTAGCCGAACAGTTCGCTTTCGGCGAGGTTCTCTGGCAATGCCGCGCAGTTCAAGGCAAGAAATGGCGAATTGTGCCGAGCGCTGATGGCATGGCAGGCCCGCGCCACCAGTTCTTTCCCGGTGCCGGTTTCGCCCTGAATCAGCAGCGGCGCATCAAGGGCTGCGACCCGTTGGGCGCGAGCCTTGAGGGTGCGGATGACCGGTGACTCGCCGAGCAGCGCATCGAATCCTTCGGCGTGGTCATGGTGCAGCGCCGAGAGGCGTTCACCGATGCGGTTGGGTTGGTACAAGGTCAGCAGGGCGCCCGCGTCGGTGATCGGCGTGGCGTCCAGCAGCAACGTCTGACCGTTGACCGTGATTTCCCGCAGCGGCAAGCGAAAGCCGTGTTCAAGCAGGGCGTCGAGTAGCGCCGGGTCGGCAAACAGCTCGGCGATGCTTTCACCGGCCGGTTCACGGCCGTACAACGCAATCAGTGCCGGGTTGGCCAGCAACACTTTGCCGGCACTGTCCAGCGCCAGTACCGGGTCGGTCATGGCCGCGAGCAATGCGTCGAGTTGCAGGTGTCGGCGCTGGCCGGGAAGGATGTCGACCACCGTCACCGCTTGCACGCCACGCACGCTGAACAGCGCATCGCGCAGCTCTTCGAGGACTTGCGGGCTCAGGGTCGGGGCGTCGATGTAAACGTTGGGCGGGACCATTTCCACCGCATCCAGATTGAGATTGCGCCCACCGAGCAAGGCCAGGACTTCCTGGGTAATGCCGACGCGGTCGATGAAGCTGACGTGGATACGCATGGGGCGGTTTTTGATTCTGAGGTGCGGAGGGGCGCAAGTATGCCTTGGGGCGGGCGAATGTTGAAATCCTGCACAGGAATACAGGACTACACCGAACCCCTGTAGGAGCTGGCTTGCCTGCGAAGGCGGCGTGTCAGTCGCTATCGATGTCGACTGTCAGACCGCTTTCGCGAGCAAGCCCGCTCCCACAGGGTCCGTGGGTTATTCGAAGTGTTCGATATTCACCGGGTCACCGGACTTCATATCCAGTTTCTCCCGGATATCTTTAAACATCAGATCGTAATGCTTGTGGACCGAGCCGATCTGGCTGTGTGTCTTTGGAATGCCGTACTTCTCGGCGATTTTTGTCACGTTGTTGGCAAAGTTGTAGGCCTCTTCCTTGGGCAGGAAGAAGGTCTCTTTCACGTCCTTTCCCTGCATGCTGCCATGCAGGGTGAACTCGATCCCTTTGCCTTTCTTGGGATCCTGCGCGACCTTGTAGTCGAGGTGCACGTTGTAGCTAACATCATCCTTGGTCAACGCATGACGCTCGATGTGCAAGTGACCAGGCTCAAACTGTGCCATAGACGTCTTTCCTTATAAGTAAGTAATGCCAGGTGCTGCCGTGCTGATGCGCGTACCGGCCGTGCCCTGGACGATCGCTTCGATGTCTGAGAGTGAACCGATTACCGCGACTTTTCCAGTGTGGCGAGCGAACTCGCAGGCGGCCTGAACCTTCGGTCCCATGGAGCCTGCGGCGAAGCCGAGTTTTTCCATTTCATCCGGGTGAGCCTGGCCGATGGCTTTCTGAGTCGGCTTGCCGTAATCGATGAAGGCGGCACTGACGTCGGTGGCGATCACCAGCAGATCGGCTTCAAGTTGTTCGGCCAGCAGCGCCGAGCACAGGTCTTTATCGATGACCGCTTCGACACCTTCCAGTACGCCTGGAGACGTGTACATGGTCGGGATGCCGCCACCGCCGGCGCAGATCACGATGCTGCTTTTTTCCAGCAGCCATTTGATCGGGCGGATTTCGAAAATGCGTTTCGGCCTGGGGCTGGCCACCACGCGACGATATTTGTCCCCGTCCGGTGCAATCGCCCAGCCTTTCTCGGCGGCAAGTTTTTCCGCTTCGTCCTTGGTGTACACCGGGCCGATCGGTTTGGTGGGGTTCTGGAACGCCGGGTCGTTGGGGTCGACTTCAACTTGGGTGAGCAGGGTGGCGAAGGGTACTTCGAAGTCCAGCAGGTTACCCAGTTCCTGTTCGATGATGTAGCCGATCATGCCTTCGGTTTCGGCACCAAGCACGTCCAGCGGGTAAGGGGAAACCGAGGTGTAGGCCGCGGCTTGCAGCGACAACAGGCCGACCTGCGGACCATTGCCGTGGGCGATCACCAGTTGGTTACCGGCATGGACCTTGGCAATTTGTTCGGTGGCGATCCGGATGTTGGCGCGCTGGTTGTCCGCGGTCATGGGTTCACCACGGCGGAGCAGGGCGTTACCGCCCAGAGCAACGACGATACGCATAATGCAGTCCTTCTTAGAGGAGATGTAAGCAGGTAACTCGGTCCCCTGTGGGAGCGAGCCTGCTCGCGAATGCGGTGTGTCAGTCGACATCCAGGGTGACTGGCAGATCGCTTTCGCGAGCAGGCTCGCTCCTACATTGATCGGGCTCCGTTCTTTAGAGGTCAGCCAGGGTCGACACCAGGATCGCCTTGATGGTGTGCATGCGGTTTTCCGCTTGCTCGAAGGCGATGCAGGCCGGCGACTCGAACACGTCATCGGTCACTTCGATGCCGTTCTTCAGGTTCGGGTACTGCTCGGCAATCTGTTTGCCGATTTTGGTGTCACTGTTGTGGAAGGCCGGCAGGCAGTGCATGAACTTGGTGCGCGGGTTGCCGGTGGCTTTCATCAGTTCGGCRTTGACCTGATAAGGCAGCAGTTGCTGGATACGTTCGGCCCAGGCTTCGACCGGTTCGCCCATCGAAACCCAAACGTCGGTATGGATGAAGTCCACGCCTTTGACCGCGGCTTTCGGGTCTTCGGTCAGGGTGATGCGGGCGCCGCTTTCTTCTGCGTATTGCTTGCAGCGCGCAACCAGATCGTCGAGCGGCCACAGCGCTTTCGGGGCGCAGATGCGCACGTCCATGCCCAGCTTGGCGCCGATCAGCAGCAGCGAGTTACCCATGTTGTTACGGGCATCGCCCAGGTAGACGTAGCTGATTTCGTGGATAGGCTTGTCGGCGTTCTCACGCATGGTCAGTACGTCGGCGATCATTTGGGTTGGGTGATACTCATCGGTCAGGCCGTTGAACACGGGCACGCCGGCAAACTTGGCCAGTTCCTCGACAATTTCCTGCTTGAAGCCACGGTACTCGATGGCGTCGTACATGCGCCCCAGCACACGGGCGGTGTCCTTCATGCTTTCTTTGTGGCCGATCTGCGAAGAGTTCGGGTCGATGTAGGTGACGTTGGCGCCTTGGTCATAGGCAGCGACTTCGAAAGCGCAACGGGTGCGGGTCGAGGTTTTTTCGAAGATCAGCGCGATGTTGTTGCCTTTGAGGTGCTGCTGCTCGGTGCCGGTGTACTTGGCGCGCTTGAGGTCGCGGGACAGGTCGAGCAGATAACGCAATTCGCGAGGGGTGTGGTGTTCCRGGCTCAGCAAATTGCGGTTGTGAATGTTGAAAGCCATGATGGATCTCCTTAGGTGTCGGTTATCCCCCTGGCCGCGCATGCCTTCGTGTAGAGGGCAGCAGCGGCCAGGGCTCAAAGGTTAGTAGTCGATAGGGTCGCGAATGATCGGGCAGGTCATGCAGTGACCGCCGCCACGTCCACGCCCCAGTTCGCCGGCGCTGATGGTGATGACTTCGATACCCGCCTTGCGCAGCAGGGTGTTGGTGTAGGTGTTGCGGTCATAACCGATGACCACACCTGGCTCCATGGCCACCACGTTGTTGCCGTCGTCCCATTGTTCGCGTTCGGCAGCGAAGCTGTTGCCGCCGGTTTCCACCACCCGCAATTCTTTCAGGTTGAGGGCCTTGGCCACCGTGTCGAGGAAGGTGGTTTCTTCGCGTCGGATGTCGATGCCGCCCGGTTTCTTCTCGTCCGGACGCAGGGTGAAGGCGACAATCTGGTTGACGACTTCAGGGAAAACGGTGACCAGATCGCGGTCACAGAAGCTGAAGACAGTGTCCAGGTGCATCGCAGCGCGGGACTTCGGCAGGCCGGCGACGATGACTTTTTCGACCGCTTTGTTTTTGAACAGGTTCTGCGCCAGTAGGCCAATGGCCTGACGGGACGAACGTTCGCCCATGCCGATCAGCACCACGCCGTTACCGATTGGCATCACGTCGCCACCTTCGAGGGTGGAGCTGCCGTGTTCCTGATCCGGATCGCCGTACCAGATCTCGAAGTCGGCGTTGGTGAATTCCGGATGGAATTTGTAAATGGCAGTGGTCAGTAGGGTTTCCTGACGGCGTGCCGGCCAGTACATCGGGTTCAGGGTCACGCCACCGTAGATCCAGCAAGTGGTGTCGCGGGTGAACTGGGTGTTGGGCAGTGGCGGCAGAATGAAGCTGGAGTGGCCGAGGAAGTCGCGAAACATCTCGATGGTTTTGCCGCCGAAACTGTCCGGCAGGTCATCGGCGGAGACACCGCCGATCAGGAACTCGGCGATTTTGCGCGGCTCCAGGCTACGCAGCCACGAGTTGGTTTCATTGATCAGGCCCAGACCCACCGAGTTGGGGGTGATCTTGCGCTCCAGAATCCAGTCCAGCGCTGCCGGGATGGCGACGATGTCGGTCAGCAGGTTGTGCATTTCCAGCACGTCGATGTTGCGTTCGCGCATCTTGGTGACGAAGTCGAAATGGTCACGCTTGGCTTGGGCGACCCACAGCACATCATCAAACAGCAGTTCGTCACAGTTGTTCGGGGTCAGCCGCTGGTGAGCCAGGCCGGGGGAGCAAACCATGACTTTGCGCAGTTTGCCGGCTTCGGAATGTACACCGAGCTTAACTTTTTCCGTGGTCATTACAGTGATCCTCCAGATGACAAATTATTCAGGTGTTACAGGGTCAGGAAACCGTCATATAGGCCGTAGGCCGCCACCACGGCGCCCACGATTACGGCTGCAAAAATCAGTTTCTCGACGTTGGTGAAAACAGGTTTGCCGAGTTCTCGTTTGGCCTTGGCAAACAGGATCACGCCGGGCGCATAGAGCAAGGCCGACAACAGCAGGTATTTGGTGCCGCCTGCGTAGACCAGCCACACCGCGTAGATCACCGCGATGGCGCCGATCAKCAGGTCYTTGGTGCGGTCGCCGCCATCGTTTTCGTAAGTCTCACCGCGCACCGCCAGCAACAGTGCGTACGCCGCCGACCACAGGTAGGGCACCAGGATCATCGAGGTGGCGAGGTAGATCAGCGACAGGTAAGTACTGGCCGAAAACAGTGTGATGATCAGGAACAGCTGCACCATCGCGTTGGTCAGCCACAGGGCGTTGACCGGCACGTGATTGGCGTTTTCCTTGCGCAGGAACTCCGGCATGGTGTGGTCCTTGGCGGCGGCGAACATGATCTCCGCACACAGCAGCACCCACGACAGCAAGGCTCCAAGCAGCGAGATGATCAAGCCGACGCTGATCAGCAMCGCGCCCCATTCACCGACCACATGCTTCAGTACAGCCGCCATCGACGGGTTCTGCAACTTGGCCAGTTCCGGTTGGGTCATGATGCCGAGGGACAGCACGTTCACCAGCACCAGGAACAGCAGCACGGTGATGAAGCCGATGACGGTGGCTTTACCCACATCGCTGCGTTTTTCGGCGCGGGCCGAGAAAATGCTCGCACCCTCGATGCCGATGAACACCCAGACGGTGACGAGCATCATTTTGCGCACCTGGTTCATCACGCTGCCCAGGTCCGGGTTTTTCAAGCCCCAGATGTCAGCGGTGAAGATGTCCAGTTTGAAGGCGAAAATCGCGATCAACACAAATAGCAACAGCGGCACGATCTTGGCGACCGTGGTCACCATGTTGATGAACGCCGCTTCCTTGATCCCGCGCAACACGAGGAAATGCACACCCCAGAGCAGTACCGATGCACCGATGATGGCTGCGACCGTATTGCCCTCGCCAAAAATGGGAAAGAAGTAGCCGAGGGTGCTGAACAAAAGCACGAAGTAACCAACGTTGCCCAGCCAGGCACTGATCCAGTACCCCCAGGCGGAAGAGAAACCCATGTAGTCGCCGAATCCGGCCTTGGCGTAGGCGTAAACCCCGCCGTCCAGATCAGGCTTGCGGTTGGCSAGGGTCTGGAAGACGAACGCCAGGGTCAGCATSCCSACGGCSGTGATGGCCCAACCGATCAGTACAGCGCCAACATCGGCACTGGCGGCCATGTTTTGCGGCAACGAGAARATCCCGCCACCAATCATTGAGCCGACTACCAGCGCAACCAATGCGCCAAGTTTCAGTTTTCCGGGGGATTCAGACATCGCATGACTCCAGTGCAGGAGAAAAGAGACAACAGAGTAGTTTTACTGGCTGTTTGAAAATCTGACTTAGATCAGTTCATAGCACATTCCATTGTTAATTAAAGAGTTACGAAACTTTTCCGTCTTCCGTCAGGAGCGCTGGAAAAGCCCAATCCAGAGGCCTCGGTCAGAACAGGCAGGAATAACCAATCCGTGCTTCGGTTTTTAAGCTAGTTGGTTTTGGCGTTTCCGCAAATATTTGGCGCCTGTTTCATGAACAGAACAGATTTGTCAGGATTAACCCACGCAATTGCTCGATTTCATGACGTTCATAGAATGATCGGTTATAAATAGTAGTGGCTGGCATGGCGCTATCTAATAAACGTTATTACGCTGTATCTATTTAGTTAAAACCAACCATGTGACGGTTTTATAACCATCGTCGCCCAGGCTGGATCAGGAATCAGTGGAGACGCAGGAATGTCACAACCGACGCAAAAGCTACGCCTGAGCGCGCTAATCGCCCTGGTGGTGGGATCGATGATTGGTGGCGGGATYTTCTCGTTGCCGCAGAACATGGCTGCGCGGGCCGATGCGGGGGCAGTGCTGATCGGCTGGGCCATCACCGCCGTGGGGATGCTGACACTGGCGTTCGTCTTCCAGACCCTGGCCAATCGCAAACCCGAACTGGATTCCGGGGTGTATGCCTACGCCAAGGCCGGCTTCGGTGACTACATGGGATTTTCGTCGGCCTGGGGGTACTGGATCAGCGCCTGGCTGGGCAACGTGGGTTATTTCGTGTTGCTGTTCAGCACCCTTGGTTATTTCTTTCCGGTCTTTGGCCAGGGCAACACGCCCATTGCGATCGGATGCGCCTCGGTGTTGTTGTGGGCCGTGCATTTCCTCGTGTTGCGCGGGATCAAGGAAGCRGCGTTCATCAACCAAGTGACCACCGTGGCCAAGATCGTGCCGCTGATCATGTTCATCGTCATCGCCGCCGTCGCCTTCAAAGCCGACATTTTTACCCGGGATATCTGGGGGCAAAGCAACCCGGAGTTCGGCGGGGTAATGGATCAGGTGCGCAACATGATGCTGGTGACGGTGTTCGTGTTTATCGGCATTGAGGGCGCCAGTGTGTATTCGGCCCGAGCGGAGAAGCGTTCGGACGTGGGCCGGGCGACGGTCATCGGTTTCATCGGGGTGCTGGCGTTGTTGGTACTGGTCAACGTGCTGTCGCTGGGGATCATGAGTCAGCCGGAACTGGCCAATTTACAGAACCCGTCGCTGGCGGCGGTGCTGGAACATATCGTCGGGCCTTGGGGCGCGTTGCTGATCAGCGTTGGCCTGGCGATATCGTTGTTGGGCGCGTTGCTGTCCTGGGCACTGCTGTGTGCCGAGATTCTGTTTGCCACGGCCAAAGACAAGACCATGCCCGCCTTCCTGAAAAAGGAAAACGCCAATCACGTGCCGGTCAACGCGCTGTGGCTGACCAACGTGATGATTCAGATCTTTCTGCTGATCACGCTGTTTTCCGCCGGCACTTACACCAGTTTGATCTACCTCGCGTCGTCGATGATTCTGGTGCCGTACCTGTGGTCGGCGGCGTATGCGGTGTTGTTGAGCGGGCGCGGCGAAACTTACGAACACGCCAGCGCCGAGCGCACCAAAGACCTGATGATCGGCGGTGTCGCGCTGGGGTATGCGGTGTGGTTGCTGTATGCCGGCGGGGTCAAGTATCTATTGCTGTCGGCGTTGCTGTATGCGCCGGGGGTGATTCTGTTTGCCAAGGCCAAGCATGAGCAAGGCGAGCCATTGTTCACTCATATCGAGAAGGGCATTTTTACCGTTGTCCTGATTGGTGCCGGGCTGGCCGCGTATGGGTTRTACAGCGGCTTGTTGTCGTTGTGAGAGTGTGAGTCGGTCAGACTGAGTTGTCTGTTCGGGCCTCATCGTCAGCAGGCTGACTCCCACAGTGGGTATGCGTCGTTCACAACACCAGTGGGAGCCAGTCTGCTGGCGATGGGGCCAGACCTGTCACCACCACTGTGCGCGATGGGAACCCAATTCAGTTGCCGGCAGTGCCCACTGTAACGGCGTCCCGGTAATTTTCAGCGGCACATGAAGCCGATGCGCCGGTCCCCACGGTGTCTGTTCAACCACTAACCCCTGATCGTTTTCATCCTCCGCCCGCAACGCCTCGGCTGTTCCCGCACCATTTTCAATCAACAACTTCGCCGTACGCGCCAACGATAGCCGCGCCGAGCCACCACGCCCCAACAACCTGATCGCCGCAGCCGCCATCAAATACCCGGTGGCGTGATCGAGTGCTTGCACCGGTAAAGGCGTCGGTTTGGCCGCGTTCTTCCAGTGCATCCCGGCGTCGGCAATCCCGCTGCTCATCTGCACCAGGCTGTCGAAACCACGGCGGTTGTGCCACGGGCCACTCCAGCCGTAAGCGTTGAGGCTGACATCAATCTGGCCTGGCGCCAGTCTCTGGCGCTCGGCAACGCCGTAACCCAAGCGTTCCAGCGCATCGGCGCGGTAACCGTGCAGGAGGATGTCTGCCTCTTTGAGCAGGGTTTCGAACACCGCGCGCTCCTCGTTGTTGTGCAGATCCAGGCGTGCGCAGCGTTTACCCAAGGTGACTTCCGGCAGCACGCCGGGTTCGTTCCAGGTGGGTGGGTCGATGCGCAACACATCCGCACCGAGGCCGGCGAGAAAGCGGCTGGCGACCGGACCTGCCAGCACGCGGGTCAGATCCAGCACCTTGAGCCCGGTCAGCGGCCGGGCCACGTTGCCTGTCCATGGTTTTGCGGGTTGACCACTGTTGCCACTGAACTGAATCAACGGTTCGGCGTTCACGGCCAATCCCTGGGGATGTTGTTGCCATTGCGCCCACGTGCGCATTTCGGCGGCACAACCGCCGGCGTCGACCACCGCCTGTTCCAGATCGCCTTTGGCCCATTGCACTACCTTGCTCGCCATCGCCGTGCGGTCGACACAGCTGCCGAGCACACTTTCAGCCGCTGCGCGGTGATGGGGCGCGTTGGTATGCAGGCGGATCCAGCCGTCCTTGGTCGCGTAGTCACCGGCAATCGGGTCCCACAGGGGAGGGACGCTCCAGCCAACGGGACGGATCGAGGTGGAGAACCAGAAAGAGGCGAGGCGACGGTCGACTTCAACACCAGGCAGGCGACCGGTGTGCTGCAGCAACAGCTCGCTGACAGTTTGTCCGGCGATGGCAATGTTGGCGCAGGCAAGATCCGTGACGGCAAACGCCGAGGGGAGGGCACCGTTCGACGTAAAGGAAATAGGGGTGTGGGGCAAGCCGAGCGCGGCTTGAATGGACGAGAGTAAATCAGTCATCGAAGGCCCTCCGGAACGAGAGCCCGATCATAGTTCAAATCAAGTGACACGCCAGATGAAACCTGTGGGAGCGAGCCTGCTCGCGATAGCGGTCTTTCATTCAATACATTCGGTGAATGTCAGATCGTCATCGCGAGCAGGCTCTCACAGGCGGCGGTGCACCCTTACACCCGGAACTCCGGCAATCAGATGTGACGTCAGGCGCGGCCGAGCAGATAGGTCGCGTAATCGGGGATTCGATGTTCGTGTGCCTGATCCATCAAGGGGCTGCTCAGCAAGTAATCGGCGCTGCATTCATTGCAGGCCACCGGGATGTTCCAGACTGCCGCGACCCGCAATAACGCCTTGATGTCCGGATCGTGGGGCTGTGGTTCGAACGGGTCCCAGAAGAACACCAGCATGTCGACCCGCTGCTCGGCGATTTGCGCACCCAGTTGCTGGTCGCCGCCCAACGGACCGCTGATCATGCTCTCCACGGGTAAATCCAGGCGTTGTTGCAACAACAACCCCGTAGTGCCGGTGGCGACCAGTTCATGCTGTGCAAGCCTGTCTTTCTGCCGCTCGGCCCAGTCCAGCAAAAACACCTTGCAGTGGTCGTGGGCGACCAAGGCAATACGCTTGCGCGCGGCCATGGTCTTTTGCGTAAAGCTGATACCGATCATTGGTGCTGCTCCTGCTTTTTCACGGCGGGTCATTCAGCGTTACAGAGCGCCAGGCAGTTATCGAGCATGCGGTTGGAGAAGCCCCATTCGTTGTCGTACCAGGCCAGCACCTTGAGCAACTTGCCGCTGGATTTGGTGTGGTTGGCATCGAAGATCGACGACAGTGGGTTGTGGTTGAAGTCGCTGGAAACCAGCGGCAGGGTGTTGTAACCGAGAATTTTCGAGTGCTGGCTGGCTTCTTTAAGCAACGCATTCACTTCATCGGCTGACGCTTCGCGCTTGAGCTGCACGGTCAGGTCCACCAGCGACACATTGATTACGGGTACGCGCACGGCCATGCCGGTCAGTTTGCCCGCCAGTTCCGGTAGCACCAGACCGACGGCTTCAGCCGCACCGGTCTTGCTCGGGATCATGTTCTGGGTGGCGGATCGGGCGCGGTACGGGTCGGTGTGATAGACGTCGGTGAGGTTTTGATCGTTGGTGTAGGCGTGGATTGTGGTCATCAGACCGCTCTCGATGCCCAGTTCGCGGTGCAGCACCTGCGCGACCGGGGCCAGGCAGTTGGTGGTGCACGACGCGTTGGAAATGATTTGGTGGTGTTGGCGCAATATGTCGTGGTTAACCCCATATACCACCGTGGCGTCGGCGCCTTGGGCCGGGGCCGAAATAATCACTTTGCGTGCGCCGGCCGTAATATGCGCGGCGGCTTTGGCACGGTCGGTGAACAGACCGGTGCATTCGAATACCACATCAATTTTTTCTGCAGCCCAGGGCAGGTCGGCCGGGTTGCGAATGGCGCTGACGGCAATGCGGTCGCCGTTGACCGTCAGGCTCTCGCGGTCGTGTTGAACATCGGCATCGAACGTGCCGTGAACAGTGTCAAACTTGAGCAGATGAGCGTTGATTGCGCTGTCACCCAAATCATTGATGGCAACGATCTGCAGATCCTGACGATAGCCTTGGGTATACAGTGCGCGTAAGACGTTGCGGCCAATCCGGCCAAAACCATTGATTGCGATTCGAAGAGTCATTTACAGCGCCGCCGTCGTTTTGTTGTTGGAATTACAAGATTATTCGCATAAAAATAGAAAACAAGCGTTTTTAATGGCAATATTTTGTTCAATCTACAACGAGTGACCTGATCAACTGGTCCGACCGATCAAGAAAACCGTCTGTCATCCCAATCACAACGGTCCTTGTTCAGCATAGACAATCAGGTCGCCACATCCGTTAGCCTGGAGTTCTACACATGCATCCCCGCGTCCTTGAGGTCACCGAACGGCTTATCGCCCGTAGCCGCGCTACGCGTGAGGCCTACCTTGCACTGATTCGCGGTGCCGCCAGCGACGGTCCGATGCGCGGCCAGCTGCAATGCGCCAACTTCGCCCACGGCGTGGCGGGTTGCGGCACCGAAGACAAGAACAGCCTGCGGATGATGAACTCCGCCAACATCGCAATAGTTTCGTCATATAACGACATGCTCTCGGCGCATCAGCCGTACGAAGTCTTCCCGGAGCAGATCAAAAGAGCGCTGCGCGAGATCGGTTCGGTCGGCCAGTTCGCCGGCGGCACCCCGGCCATGTGCGATGGCGTGACCCAGGGCGAACCGGGCATGGAACTGAGCCTGCCGAGCCGTGAAGTGATCGCCCTGTCCACCGCCGTGGCGTTGTCCCACAACATGTTCGACGGCGCGCTGATGCTCGGCATCTGCGACAAAATCGTGCCGGGCCTGATGATGGGCGCGTTGCGTTTCGGTCATCTGCCGACGATTTTTGTGCCGGGCGGGCCGATGGTCTCGGGCATTTCCAACAAGCAGAAAGCCGATGTGCGCCAGCGCTACGCCGAAGGCAAGGCCAGTCGCGAAGAGCTGCTGGAATCGGAAATGAAGTCCTACCACAGCCCTGGCACCTGCACCTTCTATGGCACCGCCAATACCAACCAGTTGCTGATGGAAGTCATGGGCCTGCACTTGCCGGGCGCTTCTTTCGTCAATCCGAACACACCATTGCGCGATGCCCTGACCCGCGAAGCAGCGCATCAGGTCACACGTCTGACCAAGCAGAGCGGCGACTTCATGCCGATCGGCGAAATCGTCGACGAGCGCTCGCTGGTCAATTCCATCGTGGCCCTGCACGCCACCGGCGGTTCGACCAACCACACCTTGCACATGCCGGCCATCGCCATGGCGGCGGGCATTCAWCTGACCTGGCAGGACATGGCCGACCTCTCCGAAGTCGTGCCGACCCTGAGCCACGTCTACCCCAATGGCAAAGCCGACATCAACCACTTTCAGGCGGCGGGCGGCATGTCGTTCCTGATTCGCGAGCTGCTGGAAGCTGGTCTGTTGCACGAAAACGTCAACACCGTGCTGGGCCATGGCCTGAGCCGTTACACCAAGGAACCGTTCCTCGATAACGGCGAGCTGGTCTGGCGCGAAGGACCGACCGAAAGCCTCGACGAAAACATCCTGCGCCCGGTCTCCCGTGCGTTCTCGCCAGAGGGCGGCTTGCGGGTGATGGAAGGCAACCTCGGTCGTGGCGTGATGAAAGTCTCGGCCGTGGCGCTGGAAAACCAGGTGGTCGAAGCACCGGCCATGGTGTTCCAGGATCAGCAGGACCTGGCCGATGCGTTCAAGGCCGGTTTGCTGGAGAAGGATTTTGTCGCGGTGATGCGCTTCCAGGGCCCGCGTTCCAATGGCATGCCGGAATTGCACAAGATGACGCCGTTCCTCGGCGTGTTGCAGGATCGCGGCTTCAAAGTGGCGCTGGTGACGGACGGGCGCATGTCCGGCGCCTCGGGGAAAATCCCGGCAGCGATTCACGTCAGCCCCGAAGCTTATGTCGGTGGCGCTTTGGCGCGGGTGCAAGAGGGCGATATCATCCGCGTCGATGGCGTCAAAGGCACCCTGGAGCTTAAGGTGGACGCCGAAGAATTTGCAGCGCGCGAACCTGCCAAGGGCCTGTTGGGCAACAACATTGGCAGCGGACGCGAACTGTTTGGTTTCATGCGCATGGCCTTCAGCTCCGCAGAGCAGGGCGCCAGCGCCTTTACTTCTGCCCTGGAGACGCTTAATTGAAACTGGCTTTGGTCGGTGACATCGGTGGGACCAACGCTCGTTTCGCGTTGTGGAAAAACCAGCAACTGGAATCAGTCCAGGTGCTGGCGACGGCAGATTTCGCCAGCCCGGAGGAGGCGATCGCCCTCTATCTGAGCGGGCTCGATCTGGCGTTGGGTTCGATCGGATCGGTGTGCCTGTCGGTGGCAGGTCCCGTGAGTGGCGATGAATTCAAGTTCACCAACAATCACTGGCGATTGAGTCGCAAGGGGTTCTGCAAGACTTTGCAGGTCGAGCAACTGTTGCTGGTCAACGATTTCTCGGCGATGGCACTGGGCATGACCCGTTTGCAGCCGGGCGAGTTTCGGGTGGTTTGCGAAGGCACCCCGGAACCGTTGCGGCCGGCGGTGGTGATTGGTCCGGGTACGGGCCTTGGCGTCGGCACATTGCTTGATCTCGGTGAAGGGCGTTTTGCCGCGTTGCCGGGGGAGGGCGGTCATGTCGATCTGCCGCTGAGCAGCCCGCGGGAAACGCAGCTTTGGCAGCACATCTTCAATGAGATCGGCCATGTCAGCGCTGAAACCGCGTTGAGCGGCGGCGGGTTGCCACGGGTTTACCGGGCGATTTGTGCCGTGGACGGCCACACGCCAGTGCTCGAAACACCGGAAGCGATCACCGCTGCCGGGCTGGCGGGCGATCCGATTGCACTGGAAGTGCTGGAGCAGTTCTGCTGCTGGCTCGGCCGCGTGGCCGGCAACAACGTGCTGACCACCGGGGCGCGCGGTGGCGTGTACATCGTCGGTGGCGTGATCCCGCGGTTTGCCGATTTCTTCCTCGAAAGCGGATTTGCCCGGTGCTTTGCCGACAAGGGCTGCATGAGCGATTACTTCAAAGGCATCCCGGTGTGGCTGGTGACGGCGCCGTATTCCGGCCTGATGGGCGCGGGTGTGGCGCTGGAACAATCCCACCCGAGTTGAAATGCAATCAAATGTGGGAGCGGGCTTGCTCGCGAATGCGGACTGACATTCAACATTGATGTCGACTGACCCACCGCTTTCGCGAGCAAGCCCGCTCCCACATTGTTTCTGTGGTGTTTGTAGATTCCGCGCTTAAGGCATAATCCGCCCAATTCAAACAACAAGGACGCCGCCCCGTGAGCTCAGTCAACAAGTCGATATTGTTGGTCGATGACGATCAAGAGATACGCGAGTTGCTGGATACCTACCTGACTCGCGCCGGTTTCCAGGTCCGTACCACGCCCGATGGCGCCGGTTTTCGCCAGGCGTTGAACGAGGCACCGAGCGATCTGGTGATCCTCGATGTGATGCTCCCGGACGAAGACGGCTTCAGCCTCTGCCGCTGGGTTCGTCAGCACCCGCGTCAGGCTCAGGTGCCGATCATCATGCTCACCGCCAGTTCCGACGAGGCCGACCGGGTCATTGGCCTGGAGCTCGGTGCTGACGATTACCTCGGTAAACCCTTCAGCCCACGTGAGTTGCAGGCGCGCATCAAAGCCCTGTTGCGCCGCGCGCAGTTCGGTCAGGAGCGAAGCGGCGGTGAAGTGCTGGCCTTTGACGACTGGCGTCTGGACATGGTCAGCCATCGGCTGTTCCACACCGATGGCGAAGAAGTGATTCTTTCTGGCGCCGACTTCGCGCTGCTGAAACTGTTCCTCGATCACCCGCAACAAATCCTCGACCGCGACACCATCGGCAACGCCACCCGTGGCCGCGATCTGATGCCGCTGGATCGCATCGTCGACATGGCCGTCAGCCGCTTGCGCCAACGTCTGCGTGACACGGAAAAACCGCCGCGACTGATCCGCACCGTACGCGGCAGCGGCTACCAACTGGCCGCCAATGTGGTCGCCAGCAATGGCCACTGAGTTCCTGCGCAAGCTCGCCGACCGCGTGCCGGTGCCCCGTTCGCTGCTCGGGCGGATGTTGCTTCTGACATTGCTGGCGGTGTTGTTTGCGCAGACGTTGTCGAGCGTGATCTGGGTCTCGCAACTGCGTGCTACGCAGCTTCAAGGCCTGGTCACCAGTGCGCGCAGCCTGGCGCATTCGATGACGGCCAGCGTCAGTTACTTCCGCTCGTTGCCGGTGGCCTTCAGGCCGTTGGTCCTGGACCAGTTGCGCAGCATGGGTGGCACCCGATTCGTGGTGACGCTCAACGATAAACCCTTGGGCATGGAAGTGCTGCCGATCACCCCGCGCAAGGAAGCTGTGCTCAAAGCGGTGGATGAAGTGCTGCGCCAGTCGCTGGGCCAGGACACCGATATCTCGGTGACTTTCGTCAGCCCCGACGACCTGCGGATTTTTAACGGCGGCTTGAAACTCGACGAATTGCCGCGCTCCTGGGCGCACTACGCCTTGACGCTGGAGCCCGTGAACCCGCCCGTGCTGGTCACGCAAATCCAGATGGCGCCGGGCGAATGGCTGTACATCGCCTCGCTGTTGCCCGAACCCTACACCAGCCTTGAAGAACAAGGTCTGCCGGCACAGCAGGTCTGGTTCATCGTCCTCACAAGCGGTTTTTTGCTGTTGTTCATCGGCCTGCTGGTGCACTGGCAGAGCCGGCCGCTCAAGCGGCTGGCGCGGGCTGCGCGGGACATGTCGCTGGGGGCGGAAGTAGAGCCGGTGGCCGAAGTGGGTGGCAGTGAAGTGGTCGAAGTGAGCCGTGCGTTCAATGCCATGCGCGAACGCATCAGCCGCTACCTGACCGAGCGCAGTCAGTTGTTCAGCGCGATTTCCCATGACCTGCGCACGCCAATTACCCGGCTGCGATTGCGCGTGGAATTGCTGGAAGACGAGCAGCTGCAAGCCAAGTTCGGTCGTGATCTGGATGAGCTGGAGCTGCTGGTCAAAGGTGCGCTGCAATGTGTGAAAGACACCGACATTCACGAAAACATCGAAGCGGTGGACCTCAATCACGTACTCGATTGCCTGGTGGAGCCGTATCTGGCGCCCCATGGCAATGGTCGCGTGACTCAGCAGGGGCGGGCGATGGCGGCGTACCCTGGCAAACCGCTGGCGCTCAAGCGCTGCATTGGCAACCTGATCGACAATGCCCTCAAGTATGGGCAGAACGCACACCTGCACATCGATGACGATGACAGCGCGTTCGTCCTGCACGTCGATGACGAAGGGCCGGGCGTGCCGGAGCAACGGCTGGAGCAAGTGTTCGAGCCGCACTTCCGCCTGGCCGGGCAGCAGCAGGGGTATGGGTTGGGTCTGGGGATTGCGCGCAATATTGCGCATAGCCATGGCGGGGAAGTCAGCCTTCAAAACCTGCGTGAGGGTGGGTTGCGGGTAACGCTTCAATTGCCCCGCAGTGTTGAATAGTAATACTGCGTTATCGTTCTTCGCGAGCAAGCCCGCTCCCACATTTGATCGAGTTCATCCCCGTGGAATGCGATTAAATGTGGGAGCGGGCTTGCTCGCGAAGGCGTCAGACCATTAAACAAATATATCAAGTCGAATGTCACAGCCTGGTGACACAACTCGCCCCCTTCGTTACAAGCCCGCCACCGCCCGTTGTTTAGACTGCCCGCAGTCAAAACAACAAAAAAGGCACCCCATGGACACCTTCCAACCGGACTTCAGCAGTTGGCTGAACGCGCCTGTCCACCAGCAATGGCTCGCCGCTGAAGGCCTGCGCCTGCTGGCGTTTGCCAAGGCTTCAAAGCTTGCCGACGGTTTTGGCAATCTGGATGAAAAAGGCCGACTCCCGGCCAATGCCTACGCCGAAACCATGAACACCGCACGCATGACCCACAGTTTTGCCATGGCCCATATTCAGGGCTTGCCGGGGTTTGCCGAGTTGGTGGATCACGGGGTCAAGGCGCTCAGTGGTCCGTTGCGCGATGCCGAGTCCGGTGGCTGGTTTGCAGTGGCCCATGCACTGGATGGCAACACTGGCAAGGCGGCTTATCTGCATGCCTTCGTCGCCCTGGCCGCCAGTTCCGCCGTGGTCGCCCGACGTCCCGGCGCACAAGCCTTGCTCGATGATGCGATCAACATCATCGACAGGCATTTCTGGAGTGAGGAGGAAGGCGCGATGCGCGAATCCTTCAATCGCGACTGGAGCGAAGAAGAAGCCTACCGTGGCGCCAACAGCAACATGCACGCCACCGAAGCCTTCCTCGCCCTGGCCGATGTCACGGCAGACAACCGCTGGTTGTGCCGCGCCCAGCGCATTGTCGAGCGGGTGATCCATGGTCATGCGGCCGCCAACCAATACTTGGTGATCGAGCACTTCGACCGCGCCTGGCAACCGCTGCGCGACTACAACCTCGACAACCCGGCCGACGGTTTTCGCCCCTACGGCACCACGCCCGGTCACGGTTTTGAATGGGCGCGGCTGTTGCTGCACCTCGAAGCGGCGCGGGTTCAGGCCGGGATGCTCACGCCGGGCTGGCTGGCCACCGACGCGCAAAAACTGTTCGACCACAACTGCCGTCATGGCTGGGATGTCGACGGGCTACCCGGGATTGTCTACACCTTGGATTGGGACAACCGCGCGGTGGTTCGCCATCGCTTGCACTGGACCCATTGCGAAGCCAGCGCTGCCGCCAGCGCGTTGCTTAAACGCACTGGCGACGAGCAATACGAGCACTGGTACCGACAATTCTGGGAATTCTGTGACCATCATTTCATTGACCGTTGCGACGGCAGTTGGCACCACGAACTTGATCCGCAAAACCGCCCAAGCGCCGATATCTGGGCCGGTAAACCTGACCTGTACCACGCCTGGCAAGCCGTGCTGATCCCGCGTTTACCCTTGGCGCCAAGCATGGCCACGGCTTTGGAGCGGTTATCCCAGAGCACTCCTGTGTAACCATGCAGTGACATTCACGCGTCCCTTCGTTACCTGCGAGGGGATAACTCCTGTTTAAAATCCTATGCAGCGCAAGCACCAGACTTGCATGCATAACAACAAGAAAGGTACTTCTAGATGAATGCGATTTCTCGCCTCGCTACTGTCATTTCTCTCGCCTCCCTGTCTGCGCTCCCTCTCAGTGTGCTTGCCGCCGAATCCAAAGGTTCCGTGGAAGTCGTTCACTGGTGGACGTCGGGTGGTGAAAAAGCAGCGGTCGATGTGCTCAAGGCTCAAGTCGAAAAAGACGGCTTCACCTGGAAGGACGGTGCCGTTGCCGGCGGTGGCGGTGCCACAGCCATGACCGTACTCAAAAGTCGCGCCGTGGCGGGTAACCCGCCGGGTGTTGCGCAGATCAAGGGACCGGACATTCAGGAGTGGGGCAGCATTGGCTTGCTCGCTCCAGACACCTTGAAAGACGTTGCCAAATCCGAAGGCTGGGATGGCCTGCTGTCGAAGAAAGTTTCCGACACCGTGAAGTTCGAAGGTGACTACGTCGCCGTTCCGGTGAACATTCACCGTGTGAACTGGCTGTGGATCAACCCGGAAGTCTTCAAGAAAGCCGGCATCGACAAAGCCCCGACCACCCTCGAAGAATTCTATGCCGCTGGCGACAAGTTGAAGGCCGCAGGCTTCATCGCGCTCGCCCACGGTGGCCAGCCTTGGCAGGACAGTACCGTGTTTGAAGACGTGGTGCTCTCGGTCATGGGCGCCGACGGTTACAAAAAAGCCCTGGTAGACCTGGATCAGAAAACCCTCTCCGGTCCTGAGATGACCAAGGCGTTCACCGAGCTGAAAAAACTCACCGGCTACATGGACCCGAACCGCGCCGGTCGTGACTGGAACATCGCTGCTGCCGACGTGATCAACGGCAAGGCCGGCATGCAGATGATGGGCGACTGGGCGAAAAGCGAATGGACTGCCGCCAAGAAAGTAGCTGGCACCGATTACCTGTGCGTGCCGTTCCCAGGCACCGAAAAAGCCTTCACCTACAACATCGACTCCCTGGCCGTGTTCAACGTCAAGGACAAGGGCACTATCGCTGCTCAACAAGACCTGGCCAAGGTCGCCTTGGGTGAAAACTTCCAGAAAGTATTCAGCATCAACAAAGGCTCGATCCCTGTGCGGACGGACATGCTGAACAACATGGAAAAACTGGGCTTCGATTCCTGCGCTCAAGCGTCGGCCAAGGACTTCCTGGCAGACGACAAGAACGGCGGCCTGCAACCGAGCATGGCGCACAACATGGCCACTTCCCTGGCCGTGCAGGGCGCGATCTTCGATGTGGTCACCAACTTCATGAACGACAAAAACGCTGACCCGGCCAAGGCCAGCGCCCAACTGGCATCGGCTGTCAAAGCGGCCCAGTAATCCCTCACACAGCCTGACCCTGTTGGGGGCGGGCTTTTGTGGGAGCTGGCTTGCCTGCGATGGCATCAACGCGGTTCGACGTTAAACCTCGTCGTCAGCATCGCGGGCAAGCCCGGCTCCCACAAAAAGCCGCTCCCACAAGGGATCTGCGTGGGACTTCATTTCTCTACACCTGGATTATCCCGATGAGCTCTGTGGCGGTTTTCAGCAAAGCCTCACCGTTCGATGCGCTGCAACGCTGGTTACCCAAGTTGGTACTGGCGCCGAGCATGCTGATCGTGTTGGTTGGTTTCTACGGTTACATCATCTGGACATTTGTACTGTCCTTTACCAGTTCCAGCTTCATGCCGAGCTACAAGTGGGTCGGCCTGCAGCAGTACACCCGTTTGCTGGACAACGATCGCTGGTGGGTCGCGAGCAAAAATCTCGCGGTCTTCGGTGGCATGTTCATCGGTATCAGCCTGGTGCTCGGCGTGTTCCTCGCCGTGCTGCTAGACCAACGAATTCRCAAGGAAGGCTTCATTCGCACCGTTTACCTGTACCCGATGGCGCTCTCGATGATCGTCACCGGTACGGCATGGAAATGGCTGCTCAACCCGGGCCTGGGCCTGGACAAGATGCTGCGTGACTGGGGCTGGGAAGGCTTCCGTCTCGACTGGCTGGTGGATCAGGATCGCGTGGTGTATTGCCTGGTGATCGCCGCCGTGTGGCAAGCCTCCGGGTTTGTGATGGCGATGTTCCTGGCCGGCCTGCGGGGTGTCGATCAATCGATCATCCGTGCCGCGCAAGTCGACGGCGCAAATCTGCCGACCATCTATATGAAGATCGTCCTGCCGAGCCTGCGCCCGGTGTTTTTCAGTGCCTTCATGATCCTCGCGCACATTGCGATCAAGAGCTTCGACCTGGTGGCGGCGATGACCGCTGGCGGTCCTGGCTACTCGTCCGACCTGCCGGCGATGTTCATGTATTCCTTCACCTTCAGCCGTGGCCAGATGGGCATTGGTTCGGCCAGCGCCATGATGATGCTGGGCGCGATCCTGGCGATTCTGGTGCCGTACCTGTACTCCGAATTGCGAGGCAAACGCCATGAGTAATCAACTTGGCAAACCAGCCTTGAGCTTCAGCCGTATCGCGA
The DNA here is from genome assembly GCF_056400685.1 of Pseudomonas sp. P5_A12. NCBI lineage: Bacteria > Pseudomonadati > Pseudomonadota > Gammaproteobacteria > Pseudomonadales > Pseudomonadaceae > Pseudomonas > Pseudomonas sp. P5_A12. The sequence continues at coordinate 32,630 of NZ_JBFUKU010000014.1, forward strand.
TCTACGCAACGCTGTTGCTGGCGGCTGCGGTCTATCTGATCCCGCTGGTGGTGATGCTGCTGACCAGTTTCAAATCCCCGGAAGACATCCGCACCGGCAACCTGCTGAGCTGGCCGACCGTGATTGACGGTATCGGCTGGATCAAGGCCTGGGACGTTGTCGGCGGGTATTTCTGGAACTCGGTGAAAATCACTATACCGGCGGTTCTGATCTCCACCTTCATCGGTGCCATGAACGGCTATGTGCTGTCGATGTGGCGCTTCCGGGGCTCGCAACTGTTCTTCGGCCTGCTGCTGTTCGGCTGCTTCCTGCCGTTCCAGACCGTGCTGCTGCCGGCCTCGTTCACCCTCGGCAAGATGGGCCTGGCCAACACCACCACCGGTTTGGTGTTGGTGCATGTGGTCTACGGCCTGGCGTTCACCACGCTGTTCTTTCGCAACTACTACGTGAGCATCCCGGATGCACTGGTCAAGGCGGCACGCCTGGATGGTGCAGGCTTCTTCACGATTTTCTGGAAGATCCTGCTGCCGATGTCGATCCCGATCGTGATGGTCTGCCTGATCTGGCAGTTCACCCAGATCTGGAATGACTTTCTGTTCGGCGTGGTCTTCGCCAGTGGCGATGCCCAGCCAATCACCGTGGCCCTGAACAACCTGGTCAACACCAGCACCGGGGCCAAGGAATACAACGTTGATATGGCCGCCGCGATGATCGCCGGGCTGCCGACACTGCTGGTCTACATATTCGCTGGCAAGTATTTCCTGCGTGGGCTGACGTCCGGCGCGGTCAAGGGGTAGAACATGGCAACTCTCGAATTACGCAACGTCAACAAGACTTACGGTGCCGGTTTGCCGGACACCCTGAAAAACATCGAACTGAAGATCAATGACGGTGAGTTCCTGATCCTGGTCGGTCCTTCGGGCTGCGGTAAATCCACGCTGATGAACTGCATTGCCGGTCTGGAAAACATCAGCGGCGGCGCCATTCTGGTGGACGATGCCGACATCAGCGGCATGAGTCCGAAAGATCGCGACATCGCCATGGTGTTCCAGTCCTATGCGCTGTACCCGACCATGAGCGTGCGCGACAACATCGCTTTCGGTTTGAAGATTCGCAAAATGCCGACCGCCGAAATCGACGAAGAAGTCGCTCGCGTCGCCAAATTGCTGCAGATCGAACATCTGCTGAGCCGCAAGCCGGGTCAGCTCTCCGGTGGTCAGCAACAGCGCGTGGCCATGGGCCGTGCCCTGGCGCGTCGGCCGAAGATTTACCTGTTCGACGAACCGCTGTCCAACCTCGACGCCAAGCTGCGAGTCGAGATGCGTACCGAAATGAAGCTGATGCACCAGCGTCTGAAAACCACCACGGTCTACGTGACCCACGACCAGATCGAAGCAATGACGCTGGGCGACAAAGTGGCGGTGATGAAGGACGGAATCATTCAGCAGTTCGGCACGCCGAAAGACATCTACAACAACCCGGCCAACCTGTTTGTGGCGAGCTTCATCGGTTCGCCGCCGATGAACTTCATCCCCCTGCGTTTGCAGCGCAAGGACGGTCGTCTGGTCGCACTGCTCGACAGCGGTCAGGCACGCTGTGAATTGCCGCTGGGCATGCAGGATGCCGGCCTCGAAGACCGCGAAGTGATTCTCGGCATGCGCCCTGAGCAAATCGTGTTGGCGAACGGCGAGCCGAACGGATTGCCGACCATTCGCGCGGAAGTTCAGGTCACCGAGCCGACCGGTCCCGACACCCTGGTGTTCGTCAATCTCAACGAAACCAAAGTCTGCTGCCGTCTGGCACCGGACGTCGCACCGGCTCCGGGCGAAACCCTGACCCTGCAATTCGATCCGTCGAAAGTGCTGCTGTTCGATGCCAAGACCGGGGAGCGTCTTGGTGTTGCCGGTCAGCCTGTAGCCGAGACACACAGCGCCAACGTGGCCCAATTCAAAGGCCGCTAAAGAACACATGTGTGGGGGGAGAGCCTTGCTCCCACAGGGGGATGTCCGGCGGGTGGCCTGTTGTCCGCTGCGACCGATGTCGTCGCGTTAGCAAAAAGAAAAAGTAAAAACAATAAAACGAGGAAGTAGGGATGAAGAAGAACAACAACGCTCAGCTTATCTGCCAGTTGTCAGCAGTTGCAGCCATGATGYTGGCCGGTAGTGTGCATGCAGCTGACGCGTTCAGCGCCGACTCCGAATGGATGACCGGCGATTGGGGTGGCGAGCGGACCAGGCTGATCGAGCAAGGCATCGACATCAAAATGGACTACGTCGGTGAAGTCGGCAGCAACCTTCACGGCGGCTTCAACGACAACACCACGGCTCGTTACGCCGATCAGTTCGGCCTGGGGGCCGCGCTGGACCTGCAGAAACTGTTTGGTTGGGATAACACCCAGGCCAAAGTCCAGTTCACCAACCGTAATGGCGAAAACATCTCCAATGACCGTGTCGGCGATCCGCGTACTGGCACATTGAGCTCCTCCCAGGAAGTCTACGGTCGTGGCCATATGGTCCGTCTGACCCAACTGTGGATCAAGCACCAGTTCCTCGACAATAAACTGGACATCAAGGCCGGTTACTTCGGCGAAGGCGAAGACTTCAACACCTTCCCGTGCGAGTTCCAGAACCTGGCGTTCTGCGGTTCCCAAGTGGGTAACTGGGCCACCAACATCTGGTACAACTGGCCGATCATGCAGGCCGCGATCCGCGTGAAGTACAACATCTCGCCTGAGTTCTATGCGCAGATCGGCGCGTACAACCAGAACCCGTCGCAACTGGAACACGGTAACGGCTTCAAGTTGAGCGGCAGTGGCACCGCCGGTACCGTGTTGCCTGTCGAGCTGGTCTGGTTGCCGAACCCTAACAACCTGCCGGGCGAATACCGTGTCGGTTACTACAAGAGCACGGCCGAGGCCAATGACGTCCTTAAAGACGCCAGCGGTACGGATGCGGCAACGACCGGCCAACCTTATCGCGAACACAGCAGCAAGCACGGCTACTGGTTCGTTGCACAACAACAACTCACCAGCCACAACGGTGACAAGTCTCGCGGTCTGAACGTCGCGGCCAACGCCACTTTCCACGACAAGGAAACCAACATCGTCGACAACTACCAGTCGCTGATGTTTGTGTACAAGGGGCCGTTCGATGCGCGTCCTAAAGATGACATGGGTATTGGTTTCGCCCGTATCCATGTCAACGATGACGTGAAGAAAAACGAAGAAGCGATCAACGCTGCCAACGGTGTCACAGAATACGAAAACCCACTGTTCACGCCGCTGCAGACCACCGAGTACAACTACGAAATCAACTACGGCTTCCACGTTACCAACTGGCTGACCGTGCGTCCCAACCTGCAATACGTCACTCATCCAGGCGGTGTGGATGAGGTTGATAACGCGCTGGTGGCCGGCCTGAAAATTCAGTCGGTGTTCTAACGTTGTTGCGATAAGCTCCTCTCTATGTGCGCATATTTGCGGACAGCCCAGGCTGTCCGTTTTTTTTGGGGTGGCGCACCCCGGGTGACAGATGATTTCAGGACTGCGGCACATGCATGAGCATCCGCTACAACGCTTCTTCAAATCCCTGCGTGAACGTCCGGTGTTTGCGTGGGAGCGCTATCAGAAGCGCGACGTGTTGGTGATCGACCATCCGCTGTGTCAGGCGGTGTTCAGTCGCCAGGGCGCGCAGTTGCTGCACTTCCAGCCAACGGGTCAAAAACCCTGGCTCTGGTGTGCAGCGAGGTGGCCACAGGTCGGCGCGATTCGTGGCGGTGTGCCGGTGTGCTGGCCGTGGTACGGCCGTCATCCGAGCGAAAATGCCTGGCCTTCCCATGGTTGGGCGCGGTTGATCGACTGGAAGCTGCTCGACAGCAGCCATGACGACGATGGCGTGCGATTGCACTGGCAACTCCAGCTGTGCGACTGGCAAGTGGACTTGCATGCCCACCTTGGCGAGCGCATGGATTTGCGCCTGAGCACCGAGCATCAGGACAGCCTGCCGTGCCAATTGAGTCAGGCGTTGCACGCTTACTGGCGTATTGGTGATGTGGGTGAGATAGCGCTGTCCGGGCTGGAAGGCGCGCAGGGTTATGACCACTTGAATCGCGAAATTTGTCAGCAGGAAGGTGAATTGCGGGTCGATGGCGGGTGTCAGCGAGTGTTCCAGCACGACGGCGAATTGCAGTTAAAGGACCACGCTTGGCAGCGTGAGTTATGCATCGATACCGGTGACTGTGCGGACACGGTGGTCTGGCATCCGGGCTCGCGGCCATTGCTGGGTGTGAGTTGGAATGAGATTTCAGAGTTTGTGTGTGTGGAGGCGGCCAGCGGCGGCACCGACAGCCTGAGCCTGGCGCCGGGGCAGAGGGCGCATTTGAGTTTGCAGGCGCGGGTGGGGTGATCGTTCCCACGCTCTGCGTGGGGATGCCTCAAGGGACGCTCCGCGTCCAGTGACACGGAGCGTCACGGGCTGCATGCCCACGCAGAGCGTGGGAACGATCGGTCTTCAATTAATTAAATTCATCCCCAATCGGATACCGGCTCGCATTCAGGCTTTCTTTGATCTTGCGCAAATGTGGCTGGAAATCCACGCCGCGACGCAAGGTCATGCCGGTCGCCAGCACGTCCAGCACCGTCAGCTGGATGATGCGCGAGGTCATCGGCAWGTAGATGTCGGTGTCTTCCGGCAATGGAATGTTCAGGCTCAGTGTACTGGCCTTGGCCAAGGGCGATCCCTCGGCAGTGAGGCCCAGCACCGATGCACCGTTTTCACGGGCGATGCGCGCCACTTCCACCAGTTCGCGGGTGCGGCCGGTGTAGGAAATGATCACAAACAGTTCGCCGGTGTGCGCCACGGACGCAATCATGCGTTGCATCAGCACGTCGGCATGGGCGGTGACGGCCAGATTGAAACGGAAGAATTTGTGCTGCGCATCCAGCGCCACCGGGGCCGAGGCGCCTAGGCCGAAGAAGTGGATCTGCCGGGCCTGAATCAACAGATCGACGGCGCGGCTGATCAGGTTCGGGTCCAGCGCCTGCAAGGCACTGTCCAGAGAGGCGATGGCGCTGCCGAAAATCTTTTTTGTATACGCTTCAGGATTGTCATCGGCTTCGACCGCACGGCTGACATACGCCGCGCCACTGGCCAGGCTCTGGGCCAACTGAAGTTTGAGTTCCGGATAGCCGCTGACGCCGAACGAACGGCAGAAGCGATTGACCGTCGGCTCGCTGACCTTTGAGGCCTGGGCGAGCGCGGCGATGCTGAACCGGGTGGCCTGCTGTGGGTTGAGCAGGATTACTTCGGCGACTTTACGTTCAGCCTTGTTCAGGTCTTCAAGGCGATTCTGGATCTGTTCCAGTAAATTTCGCATGCGGTCCATATATGTTCCTTGGGTCAGCTGCGCAAATTAGAGTTCGGCTATGCCAAAAGGGCCTTGGATGCGGCCCCAAACGGTGGCCTATCCTACTGATGGCCCCGACCGACCACCACTCGGAATCTGTATTTTGCGAAAATGTTGTGGTTATTACTACATTTTCTCTTGAGCGATGCCTTGAAAAAAGGTATTTGTAGCTTAACTTGATAAAAGAACAAACATCATGCCTTCGATTACGGTTGAACCGTGCACCTTTGCCTTGTTCGGCGCCCTCGGCGATTTGGCCTTGCGCAAGCTGTTTCCTGCCCTCTATCAACTCGATGGCGCAGGCCTCTTGCACGAGGATACGCGCGTTATCGCGCTGGCCCGGGAGCCCGGCACCGAGCAGCAGCACCTGGCATTCATCGCCTCGGAGTTACGTCGTTATGTGGGTGCCAAAGAGCTGGACGAAGCGGTGGCCGAGCGCTTTCTGGCGCGACTGAGTTACCTGCACGTCGACTTTCTCAATGCTGACGATTACATCGCCCTGGCCGAAATGGCCGGCAGCGCTCAGCGAGTGATTGCCTACTTTGCGACACCCGCGGCGGTTTACGGCGCGATTTGCGAGAACCTTGCCAAGGTTGGTCTGGCTGAAAGCACCCGTGTGGTGTTGGAGAAACCCATCGGCTCGGACCTGGAATCCTCGCGCAAGGTCAACGACGCCGTGGCGCAGTTCTTCCCGGAAAACCGCACCTACCGTATCGACCATTACCTGGGCAAAGAGACGGTTCAAAACCTCATCGCGCTGCGTTTCGCCAACAGCCTGTTCGAAACCCAGTGGAACCAGAACTACATCTCCCACGTGGAAATCACGGTGGCCGAGAAGGTCGGGATCGAAGGCCGTTGGGGTTACTTCGACAAGGCCGGGCAGTTGCGGGACATGATCCAGAATCACCTGCTGCAACTGCTTTGCCTGATCGCCATGGACCCGCCGGCCGACCTGTCCGCCGACAGCATCCGCGACGAGAAAGTCAAAGTCCTCAAGGCGCTGGCGCCGATCAGTGCCGAAGGCCTGACCACTCAGGTGGTGCGCGGTCAGTACATCGCCGGCTACAGCGAAGGCAAGTCGGTGCCGGGTTACCTGGAAGAGCCGAATTCGAACACCCAGAGCGACACCGAAACCTTCGTCGCCTTGCGTGCCGACATCCGCAACTGGCGTTGGGCCGGCGTACCGTTTTACCTGCGCACCGGCAAGCGCATGCCACAGAAACTGTCGCAGATCGTCATACACTTCAAGGAACCGTCGCATTACATCTTCGCCCCTGAGCAGCGTCTGCAAATCAGCAACAAGCTGATTATCCGCCTGCAACCTGACGAAGGCATTTCCTTGCGCGTGATGACCAAAGAACAAGGCCTGGACAAGGGCATGCAGCTGCGCAGCGGGCCGTTGCAACTGAACTTTTCCGACACGTATCGCAGCGCGCGGATTCCCGACGCCTACGAGCGGTTACTGCTGGAAGTGATGAACGGCAATCAGAACCTGTTTGTCCGTAAAGATGAAATCGAAGCCGCGTGGAAGTGGTGTGACCAGTTGATCGCCGGGTGGAAAAAATCCGGTGATGCGCCCAAGCCGTACGCGGCCGGGTCCTGGGGACCGATGAGCTCCATTGCTCTGATCACGCGGGATGGGAGGTCGTGGTATGGCGATATCTGAACTGAAATTCCCTCAGGGCGTCAGCGCCCATGGGTTCAAGAGCCCGGTGCTGCTGGCTGAAGCTTTGGCACTGACGGTCGCCAAGCAACTGAGCGAAGCGATCGATACCCAAGGCACCGCCACGCTGGTGGTGTCCGGTGGTCGCAGTCCGGTGGCGTTTTTCCAGCATCTGGCCAAACAGGCGCTGGACTGGTCGAACGTGGTGGTCAGCCTGGCCGACGAGCGTTGGGTGCCGGTAGAACACGCCGACAGCAATGCCGGTTTGCTCAAGCGTTATCTGTTGCAAGGCCCGGCGGCCAAGGCTCAGTTTCTGAGTTTGTACAGCGCCAGCACCAACCTTGAACAGGCCGCCGAGCAGGCCGACCGTTTGCTGTCCGAACTGCCGGTGATCGACGTGCTGGTGCTGGGCATGGGCGATGACGGCCACACCGCATCGTTGTTCCCGAACAGCCCGAACCTGGCTGACGCCTTGAAAGTCGACGGTACACGTCGGTGCTATCCGATGCTGGCGCCCACCGTGCCGCATCAGCGTTTGACCATGAGCCGTGCGCTGTTGGCCTCGGCCAAACACAAAGTTCTATCGGTTTCCGGTCAATCGAAACTGACCACCCTGCGTACCGCATTGGCCGGTGACGATGTCGCCGCCATGCCGATTCGCGCGTTTTTGCAACCTACGTTAGAGATTTACTGGTGCCCATGAGCCAAGGAACAGCCGCTATGACAATCCCATCCCCGACCGTTTCCATGGCGGACAAAGTTGCCCTGATCGACAGCCTCTGCGCCAAGGCGCGGATTCTGCCGGTGATCACCATCGCTCGCGAACAGGACGTGCTGCCGCTGGCCGACGCCCTGGCCGCCGGTGGCCTGACCGCCCTGGAAGTGACCCTGCGTTCGCAGTTCGGCCTCAAGGCCATCCAGATCCTGCGCGAACAGCGCCCGGAGCTGATGACCGGTGCCGGCACCGTGCTGGATCGCCACATGCTCGCCGCTGCCGAAGCGGCCGGCTCGCAGTTCATCGTCACGCCGGGCATCACCCGTGATCTGCTCGAAGCCAGCGTCAACAGCCCGATCCCGCTGTTGCCCGGCATCAGCAACGCCTCCGGCATCATGGAAGGCTATGGCCTGGGCTATCGCCGCTTCAAGCTGTTCCCGGCGGAAGTGAGCGGTGGCGTCGCCGCCATCAAGGCCCTGGGTGGTCCGTTCGGCGAAGTGAAATTCTGCCCGACGGGCGGCGTCGGCCCGGCCAACATCAAGAGCTACATGGCGTTGAAAAACGTCATGTGCGTGGGCGGTAGCTGGATGCTTGATCCCGAGTGGATCAAGAACGGCGACTGGGCCCGCATTCAGGAGTGCACCGCCGAGGCATTGGCGCTGCTGGACTGATCCGCTTTACCTGACACCTCGTTGTGTGTTCTACGGCTTTACGGTGCACTTGGTCGGTGCACCGTTTTTTTTTGCCTGAAGAAAACCAACCTGACAGGTGAGTTCCCTTGTAGCAGCTGGCGAAGCCTGCGTCCGGCTGCGCAGCAGWCGTAATCAAGCGAGCGCGGCCTACCTGATGCACCGTGGACGCAGATTTTACGACTGCTGCGCAGCCGGACGCAGSCTTCGSCAGCTGCTACAGGTCGGCTGCAGGCGATACATAGTTACCGCATGACGACTGTCAGCCGATGCTAACCTGCGTTCATCTTATGGAAGAGAGAACGTCATGGACGACACCCCCTCAGTTGCACCCTCACACCCGGTTTACCTGCTGTCTCCCGAACAGATCGCCGGCCCGTATTTCCGCAATCCGAAACTGATCAGGCGCAACATCAGCGAAGGCGTCGATGGCGTTCCTCTGGTGCTGCGCCTGGCCATCGTCGATGCCATGACTGGGCAGCCTGTCACGGGCGCGCTGGTCGATATCTGGCATTGCAATGCGCGTGGCGCTTATTCGGGTTGGAGCAAGATCGATCCGGACAAAGAAGTCGATGTCGATGAAATCGGCTCGATCCCGCGCACCGACGATGACACTTACCTGCGTGGCGGGCAATTCACGGACAGGAAAGGCGTCGTGCGGTTTACCACGATCTATCCGGGATTCTACGCGGGCCGTGCGCTGCACATTCACGTCGCTGTGCGCATCACGGCCGGTAACAATTATCTGGAAGAACGGCATGTTGCCTGGGTCGGTCAGTTTTACTTTCCGCAGGTGGCTTCGCGATCGGTGCTCAACAGCCGTGAATACAGCGGTCGAAAGGCCTTGGCGCTGACCAACGATGAAGACCTTTACTACAAGCAGCACGGAGGCGAAGCCTCGACCTTAAGCGTTCACAACCTCGGACGGGACTCGAATGAAGATGGTTTTTTCGGTTTCACCACCATCGGCATCGACACCTTCGCGGTGTCATCGCACATCAAGCCTGAGGACTTCGACAAGTACACCGTGTGAGCTCAGCGCAATTCGTTCAGCGCCCGGGCCAGCAGTTCCATGTGCGCGGCGCTGGTGGTCAGGCCCGGTGTGATACGAATGCACGGGCCACTCGCGGCGCCGCTGCGCATCACGGTAAACAGGTTGTAGTCGCGAAGCAGCCGCTCGACCATGGACTGTTGATCGGCTTGTCGCGTAAAGCGCATCGACGTGATGCCGCAATATAGACGAGGATCATCCGGCGTCATCACTTCGATCCCCGGAAGTTCGCGCACCGCGCGCACCCACAGATTACGCAAGTAATTGAGCCGGGCGCCCTTGGCGGCGGATCCGCCCATGACGCGATGTTCCTCAAACACCAGCGGCAAGGTCAGCAGCGCCGGGATATTGGGGGTGCTGTGCGGCGTGCGTGCGCGAATGTCGGTGACCGGGAAACTCGTCTCACCCATGTCCGGGTCAATATCGGCCAGGCGTTCGGGCGCGATGTAGATGAACCCCAGCGTCAGCGGTGCACCGATCCATTTGTGCAGGTTGTAGCCGGCAAAGGAGATAGCCAGTTCATCGAGACTGAATTCGATCTGCCCCAATGCATGGGCGCCGTCGAGGATCACATCGATCCCGTGTTCTTTGGCCGCGGCTGCAATCGCCTGCACCGGCATGACCAGACCGGTGCGGTGGGTGACGTGAGTCAGGGCCATCAGCTTGAGTTTGGGGTAACGCACAAACGCTTCGCGATAACAGGCCAGCAAACTGTCGAAAGTGGCGGGGTGCGCGTGGTCGATTTCGATCACCTCCACGCCGCGATTGCGCGCCAGCCAGCGCATCGCCCCTTTGACGGTGTCGTACTCCAGGTCGCAGATCAGCACCTGATCGCCCGGCTGGAGACGGTTGTAGTTGCGGATCAATGATTGCAAACCGTCCGAGGCGTTACGGGTCAGGGCCACAGAGTCGGCAGGCACACCCACCAGCTCGGCCAACTGCGCGGTGATCTTTAGCGTTTCGTCCTGTTCGAATCGCTGACGCACATACACCGAGTTACTGCGGTTGATGAACTCGACGTGGCGCTGGTATTCCTCGACCACCGTGCGCGACATGCGCCCGAAGTAACCGTTCTCCAGGTTTATCGGGCCGGGTTCGACAGCATAGCGATCGGCAAAAGTCTGCCAGAACGTTTCATCACGGGCGCGGCGGGTTTTATCGGGCATGGGCTACTCGGTCGGGATCAATGGCGGGGGGCAGGTTTGCCATGTTTGGCGCGCAGGGGCTCAAGCAATTCCGATAAGCCGTTGTGATCGATTTCCTGCATCAGGGCCAACAAACCACCCAGTTCGCCATGTGGAAATCCTTCCCGGGCGAACCAGTTCAGGTACTGGCCGGGCAAGTCGGCAATGATCCGGCCTTTGTATTTGCCGAAGGGCATTTCGCGGGTGATCAGCAGTTCGAGTTTTTCAGGGTTCATCAGTTGGTCGTCTGGATTCTATCGGTCTGGAAAATACAGGCATTCTGCATGCAGGCCAATTGACAGATCATGCAAAAAAAACGGATACAGATTTCGCTGTTTAATCTAACCGTATGATATTTAACGGATAAGTTATCAATTCGAAGCTGGCATGCAGGGTGCAATAGTCATTACATCTTTCATCAACCCGCGAGGAATTGAAAATGACCGACATGAATAAAGAAGCGATCTCTGTACTCAACGACCTGATCGAAACCAGTAAAGACGGTCAGGAAGGGTTCAAGACATGCGCTGAAGACATTAAACACCCAGAACTGAAAACGCTGTTCGTTCAGCGTGCTGCCGACTGCGCCACTGCTGCTTCTGAACTGCAAGCCGCCGTGCGTTCGATGGGTGGTGATCCGGAAACGTCTACCAGTGTCAGCGGTGACTTGCACCGTCGCTGGGTCGACGTAAAGGCAATGTTTACCGGCAAGGACGAAGAAGCGGTGCTGAACGAAGCCGAACGCGGTGAAGACCATGCGCTGAAGGCTTACAGAGAGGCCATGGAAAAAATCAACAAACACAACCTGGTGGGCATTCGTGATCTGGTTGAACGCCAGTACCACGGCGTGCAACGCAATCACGATCAGGTAAAAGCCCTGCGCAACCAGGCTCGCGCACGCTCGTAAGCGTTCGTTGCCTGCCAAAAACGCCAGCCAGTCTGGCGTTTTTTTATACGTGCGCCAGGCATGGCGCGTTGCGCGCAAGCGCAACCAGCTTGGCTGTGGTGGCCTCGCTGGTGACTTGGAGGTGAAAGTCCTCTACACACCCGGCAAGGGGAAGTGTTAGCCAGAGGCAAGGGTGTCGCGGGTGACCGCGAATCTGAAGGAAGCCCGAGGCAAAATGCTGGCCTGACGAACAGCAAGCGGATAGAGGCGGCGCAGCGGGGTAAAGGGGCGTGTTTCCCTAAAGCCCAATACTTGCACGGGACGCTGCGACGTAGATCCGACAGGCATAAGCAGGAAGGTCGCGCGAATTACCCTGGGAGATCTGCACGTTTGCCACAGTGCTACCGAGCGTCGAGAGGCGACGGGATGAACGTGCAGAAGTCAGCCGAGGCCGTAGTAAGTGGCGAATAACCCCGTCACCAAGGGCCGAACAAGTTATGCCGCCAGTAGGCGTCAAAGTCTCGTTGAATACCGAAATGCAGAAATTTCTCCAAGAGAAGACTGTTACTCCGAGTCCCGGACAGTATCCGAGGATGACGGCTGACAGCGCACAGGTATCGGCGGCGTCTGTGACGTGGACGAACGCGGAGCCGGACACGCTGATGGAGCGGGTGCTTGCACCGGCCAACCTTAGGCGTGCGTATCAACGTGTGGTCAGCAACAAGGGCGCACCGGGTGCCGATGGCATGACGGTCGACGACTTGGCGGACTACGTGAAACAGTATTGGCCGACCCTCAAGGTGAGGTTGCTGGCCGGCGAGTATCACCCGCAGGGTGTACGCGCCGTCGACATCCCCAAACCCAAAGGCGGAACACGGCAACTGGGTATTCCCAGCGTCGTGGATCGCTTGATCCAACAGGCACTGCTGCAACAGCTCACGCCAATCTTCGATCCTCTGTTCTCGGACTACAGCTACGGCTTTCGTCCGGGTAGAAGCGCTCACCAAGCCATCGAAACCGCTCGCGGCCACGTGGCAGCGGGTCACCGCYGGTGCGTGGAACTTGATCTCGAGAAGTTCTTTGATCGGGTCAACCACGATGTCCTGATGGCCTACGTGGTGCGTCAAATCGAAGACAAGCGTGTGCTCACGCTGATCCGTCGTTACCTCGAAGCGGGAACGATGTCGGGCGGACTCGTCAGCCGACGGCAGGAAGGGACGCCGCAAGGCGGCCCGCTCTCGCCGTTGCTGTCGAACATCCTGCTCAACGAACTCGAACTCGAACTCGACCGCGAACTGGAACGGCGAGGCCATCGCTTCGTGCGTTATGCCGACGACGCGAACATCTATGTGTGCAGTCAGCGAGCTGGCACGCGGGTGATGACCGGTGTTGAGCGTTTCCTGAATCAGCGCCTGAAACTGACGCTGAACCGGGAAAAGAGCCACGTAGCACGGCCTTGGGTCTGCGACTATCTGGGTTATGGGATGAGCTGGCATCAGCAACCGAGGCTGAGAGTGGCGACGATGAGTCTGGGTCGCTTGCACGACCGGTTAAGAGACCTGCTGCGCGGGGCGCGGGGCCACAAGATGGCGAATGTCATCGAACGGATAAACCCTGTGCTGCGCGGGTGGGCAGGCTACTTCAAGCTCAGTCAGAGCAAACGGCCACTTGAGGAAATTGACGGCTGGGTGCGGCGCAAACTTCGCTGCGTCGTCTGGCGTCAATGGAAGCGGCCCTCAACGAGGGCACGTAACTTGATGCGCCTGGGGCTTAGCGAAGCTCGCGCCTGCAAATCAGCCTTCAATGGCCGAGGCCCATGGTGGAGCTCGGGAGCATCTCATATGAATCAGGTGCTGCCGAAGAAGCTATGGGATCAACTTGGGTTGGTCTCGGTACTGGATACGATAAACCGGCTTAGCCGCATAGCTTGAACCGCCGTATACGGATCCGTACGTACGGTGGTGTGAGAGGACGGCGGATGTAAATCCGCCTCCTACTCGATCTGTTGATTAGCCGATGCTGATCGCAGGTAGTGTCGGCAGCGTCACGGTCAGCTGCTTGCGCGGTGCCAGGATCTCCGCTTCGCCGTCCACAACTAACTCATCACGCTGGTTGAACACGCGCGTGGCAATGCGCACACGAAACTTCGGCATTTTTTCGAGAATTTCCAGACGCACGGTCAGGGTATCGCCAATCTTCACCGGCTTCTGAAAGCTCATCTGCTGGCCAATATAAATAGTCCCCGGCCCAGGCAGCTCGCAAGCAACAGCTGCACTGATCAGTGCGCCACTGAACATGCCGTGCGCGATTCGCTCCTTGAACATGGTGCCTGCCGCGAATTCGGCGTCCAGGTGTACCGGGTTGTGGTCGCCGGACATGGCGGCGAACAGTTGAATGTCGCGCTCTTCGACAGTCTTGCTGTAGCTGGCGGTCTGGCCGACTTCGAGGGCATCGTAAGGGGTGTTGGTAACCTGGGTCATCTGTCTCGGTTCCTGTGACGAATAAATAAATCCACAAAAAAACTATTCCGACCGGGGTGGCCGGCGGTGGCTGAGTGCGTCGGCGATCCAGTGCAACACGTCGTTGACCACTTCATCTCGGTTGCTCTCATTGAACAATTCATGACGCGCCTGCGGGTAAATCGTCAGGTGCAGGTTCTGGCTGCCTGCCGTGCGCAAGGCGTTGGCCAGATCTTTCAGACGTTTGCCTTCGCTCACCGGATCACATTCGCCGCCAATCACCAGCAGTGGCAGGCCCGGATCGATCTGCGCGAGATTGGACGCTTTGCTGATTTGCTGCAACCCACCCAGCAAATCGATCCACATCTGGTTGGTGCAACGAAAGCCGCAGAGCGGGTCGTTGGCGTACAAATCCACCTCCGCCGGGTCGCGGCTGAGCCAGTCGAACCGGGTGCGTGCCGGTTTGAACTGTTTGTTGAACGAACCGAAGGACAGCCATTCAATCAGTGCACTGCGCCCCTTGGGGCCCTGACGCAACTTTTCGACTCGGGCGATCTGTCGCGCCGCGCGATAGAGCGCCACCGATTGAAAATTGGAGCCGCTGAGCACCGCGCCGTGCAGGCTGGCGCTGTGATGCAGCAAATAGGCCTGCGCGATGTAACTGCCCATGCTGTGACCGAGCAACACGATCGGCACGCCAGGATGCTGTTGGCCGATGTGTTGGTTGAGGCAGGCGAGGTCGCCGACGACCTTGCACCAGCCGTCGTTGTCAGCGAAATGGCCCAGGGTCCCGTTTTCGGCAGTTTTGCCATGTCCACGCAAATCCGGTGCGTACACGCCGTAACCCTGTTCGCAGAATTTTTCAGCCAGTCGGGCGTAACGAGCGCTGTGCTCGGCCATGCCATGGGCCAGCAGGATCACGGCTTTTAAAGGCGAGGAGGGCAACCACTGGTTGACGAAAAGGCGGCTGTGGTCCATCGCGGTCAGCCAGAACGTGTCGTGGATCATGGCGATTCCTGTGCATGGGGCTGCATGTGGCATGGGCGTGGTCGCATTGTATAGCGCATCCCGTGCTCGCCGTCTGATCAGGCCACGCCACGGCAGGAAGATTCACGCGGTCAATGACGGCAGTGGCTGTATTTGCCTGAATCGCCATAACTGCTAGTGTCCGTGAAGCCCGCTTTTTTCAGAAGTGACAGAAAAGCGGCCCGGATAGGCTCAGGTAAAGAGGACAAGAATAATGCAACCTGATTTCTGGAATGACAAACGCCCGGCCGGCGTGCCCCTGAACATAGACCTAGGGGCCTATAAGTCGGTGATTGAGGTGTTCGAGCGTTCCTGCAAGAAATTTGCTGACCGCCCGGCATTCAGCAACATGGGCGTGACCCTGACCTACGCCGAACTGGAACGCCAGAGCCTGGCATTCGCCGCTTATCTGCAAGCCCACACCGACCTGGTGCCGGGGGATCGCATCGCAGTGCAGATGCCCAACGTCCTGCATTATCCGATTGCCGTCTTTGGTGCCTTGCGCGCCGGGCTGATTGTGGTCAACACCAACCCGTTGTACACCGCGCGGGAGATGCGTCATCAGTTCAAGGATTCCGGCGCCCGGGCGCTGGTGTACCTGAACATGTTCGGGCAGAAAGTCCAGGAAGTGCTGCCCGACACCGACATCCAGTACCTGATCGAAGCGAAAATGGGCGACCTGATGCCGGCCGCCAAGGGCTGGCTGGTCAATACCATGGTCAGCAAGGTCAAGAAAATGGTCCCGGCGTATTCGTTGCCGCAGGCCATTTCGTTCAAGAACGCGCTGGGCATGGGGCGAGGTCTGGGCATCAAGCCGCTGAAAGTCGGCCTCGACGACATCGCCGTCCTGCAGTACACCGGCGGCACCACCGGTTTGGCCAAGGGTGCCATGCTGACCCACGGCAACCTGGTGGCGAACATGCAACAGGCGCGGGCGTGCCTGGGGCAATTCGGCGCTGACGGCCAGTCACTGCTGCGTGAAGGGCAGGAGGTGATGATCGCGCCGCTGCCGCTGTACCACATCTATGCCTTCACGGCTAACTGCATGTGCATGATGGTGACCGGCAATCACAACGTGCTGATCACCAATCCGCGGGACATTGGCGGCTTCATCAAGGAGCTTAAGAACTGGCGTTTCTCGGCGTTGCTGGGGCTCAACACGCTGTTCGTTGCGTTGATGGATCACCCGGACTTCAAGACCCTGGATTTCTCCAGTCTCAAGCTCACCAACTCCGGCGGCACTGCGTTGGTCAAGGCCACCGCCGAGCGCTGGGAGAAAATGACCGGTTGCCGCATCACCGAAGGTTACGGCCTGACCGAAACGTCGCCGGTGGCGTGCACCAACCCTTACGGGGACCAATCGCGGATCGGCACGGTCGGCCTGCCGGTGCCGGGCACAACGCTGAAAGTGATCAACGATGAAGGCGTCGAGCAGCCATTGGGCGAGCGCGGCGAACTGTGCATCAAAGGCCCGCAGATCATGAAGGGCTACTGGAACAAGCCCGAGGCCACCGCTGAAGTGCTGGATGCCGAGGGCTGGTTCAAATCCGGCGACATTGCGGTGATCGACCCGGACGGTTTTGTGCGCATCGTCGATCGCAAGAAAGACATGATCATCGTGTCGGGTTTCAACGTGTACCCGAACGAGATCGAGGACGTGGTCATGGCTCACCCGAACGTCGCCAATTGCGCGGTCATCGGTGTGCCGGACGAGCGTTCGGGCGAGGCGGTGAAGTTGTTTGTCGTGGCCCGTGAAGCCGGGGTCAGCCTTGAAGAGCTGAAGGCCTACTGCAAGGAAAACTTCACGGCGTACAAAGTGCCCAAGCACATCGTGTTGCGTGAGTCGTTGCCGATGACGCCGGTCGGGAAGATTTTGCGGAGGGAATTGCGTGATATTGCTTAATCGTTGAATGGCCGCGCTTCGCGCGATCGCGAGCAGGCTCGCTCCCACAGGGTTTTCGGTGATCCTGTGGGAGCGAGCCTGCTCGCGATTTTTTTTGTAGAAGCCCCGGATTCAGGGGCTTTCAAGGGTGTATAGAATTTTTGCTCTAAAATGACCGCTAGAGGTTCTTGAGTCACATTTGTGACCGTAGAGGCCGCTTTTGGCTCTGGTCGACCCTTGGCAAAGCTGCTACTCTCGGCGCGCTTTGGGACTTCTCGGCCTAGTAAACAGCCAGACTCACCAATAAAAAACACACACCAATAATAATCGCATCAAATGCGGTACTGAATTCGCGTTGCTGAGGAGTGGGCTTCCATGATTGAAGACTTTTGGAARGATAAGTACCCAGCTGGGGTTGCTGCTGAGATCAATCCAGACGAGTACCCGAATATTCAGGCAGTGTTGAAGCAATCCTGCCAACGCTTCGCCAACAAGCCGGCATTCAGCAACCTGGGCAGAACAATCACCTACGGTGAATTGTACGAATTGTCCGGTGCGTTTGCCGCTTACCTGCAACAGCATACTGACTTGCAGCCAGGCGATCGAATCGCCGTGCAATTGCCTAACGTGCTGCAGTACCCGGTTGCGGTCTTCGGTGCCATCCGCGCCGGTCTGATCGTGGTCAACACCAACCCGCTGTACACCGCGCGGGAAATGGAACACCAGTTCAACGACTCCGGTGCCAAAGCCCTGGTCTGCCTGGCCAACATGGCCCATCTGGCCGAGATCGTCGTGCCGAAAACCGGCGTCAAGCACGTGATCGTCACGGAAGTGGCCGACCTGTTGCCGCCACTCAAGCGTCTGTTGGTCAACAGCGTCATCAAGTATGTGAAGAAAATGGTCCCGGCGTATCACTTGCCCAAAGCCATCAAGTTCAACGACGTGCTGAGCAAGGGCCATGGCCAGCCAGTGGCTGAAGCCAACCCGGCCAGCAGTGATGTCGCCGTGCTGCAATACACCGGTGGAACCACTGGCGTGGCGAAAGGTGCGATGCTGACCCACCGCAACCTCGTGGCGAACATGCTGCAATGCAAGGCCCTGATGGGCGCCAACCTTAATGAAGGTTGCGAGATCCTGATCACGCCGCTGCCGCTGTACCACATCTATGCATTCACCTTTCATTGCATGGCGATGATGCTGATCGGCAACCACAACATCCTGATCAGCAACCCGCGAGACCTGCCGGCAATGGTCAAGGAACTGTCGAAGTGGAAGTTCAGCGGTTTCGTCGGCCTCAACACCTTGTTTGTGGCCCTGTGCAATAACGAAGGCTTCCGCAAGCTCGACTTCTCGGCGCTGAAAGTCACCCTGTCCGGTGGCATGGCCCTGCAATTGGCCGCCGCCGAACGCTGGAAAGCGGTCACCGGTTGCGCCATCTGCGAAGGTTACGGCATGACCGAAACCAGCCCGGTGGCCACCGTCAACCCTATCCAGAACATCCAGATCGGCACCATCGGTATCCCGGTTCCATCGACCCGCTGCAAAATCATTGACGATGCCGGCGTGGAGCAGCCGCTGGGTGATATCGGCGAACTGTGCGTGAAAGGCCCGCAGGTCATGAAGGGCTACTGGCAGCGCCAGGATGCCACTGATGAAATGCTCGACAGCGAAGGCTGGTTGAAGACCGGTGACATCGCGCTGATCCAGCCGGATGGCTACCTGCGCATTGTCGATCGCAAGAAAGACATGATCCTGGTTTCTGGTTTCAACGTGTACCCGAACGAACTGGAAGACGTGCTCGCGACCCTGCCGGGCGTGCTGCAATGCGCGGCCATTGGCGTGCCGGACGAAAAATCGGGCGAGGCGATCAAGATCTTCATCGTTGCCAAACCAGGCGTGACGCTGACCAAAGAGCAAGTGATGGAGCACATGCGTGCGAATGTCACCGGCTACAAGGTGCCGCGTGCTGTCGAGTTCCGCGATGCACTGCCGACCACCAACGTCGGCAAGATTCTGCGCCGCGAACTGCGCGACGAAGAGCTGAAGAAAATCGCCGCGAAAAAAGTCGGCGCGTAACAAACAAAAGCCCCGCGGATGCGGGGCTTTTTTTTGGGCTTCTGGCAGGTCTTCGTCGCCTATCAGACCGCCTTCGCCGGCAAGCCGGTCTCGCTCCCACAGTTGATTGCATTCCTTCTGAAGGAACTCGGTCAAAAATGTGGGAGCGAGCCTGCTCGCGAAGCTTTTAGCTTTTGCTGTTACAGGCGAAACGGCGCGAAGTTGACGTTGGTGCCCGCCGGGCGCATGTCTTGCAGGTACGAGTCCTTGTCGGCACTCAGTTCCAGGCTCAATGCTGCCTTGCGCTTGCCTTCATTACGCACCACCAGACCTTCAAGCTTTTCACGCAGGAACACGGTTGGCACTTTCAGGTGCAGCAGTTCGTCGGTGTCCGGCGTGTGCATAAGCAAGTGAATCCATTCGTACTGACCAACGGCCAGGCGCGCGACCGGGATATCGAACCACCAGATGTTGCGGTTGCGGTTCAATTCGGTGAAATGGCAGTTGTTGACGCCAAGCACGGCACCGCCAAGTTCCTGGTTTCTGCGGGCAATGGCCTGCTTTTTATCGAGTTTCATAACATTCCTACGGGATTGGATCTTCAGCGCCATGGCCTGAAT